>JAEWPL010000001.1 GCA_023460615.1 Pseudomonadota bacterium
ATTATCTTAAATCAATAACAACTTCATCTTCGGTTTTTGGCTGCACCATCTCAAGATTGGTACTAGCGTTCTTACGAATGATAGTATATTCAGTCAATGCTGCTCTATCAGACAATAAGGATAACCATTGACGGTGTAAACTCTCATTGTAAAGTCTTACTTCATTATACTCAGCGGTCTTATCGCGTGTCATTTGTACTTGATATACCTTAAACACGGCTAAAGTAGTAAGCGCTAAAATCAGCAAATAAGTGAATATATTAGACAAGATGTCATTGAAAATAGTTGGTACTAATGGTTTTACTTGCTGCTTAAAACCATCAGTATGGTATAGGCTTAATGGAGGTAGAGCTTTACTTGCAAACTTCTCTTCCTCAGTTTCTTCAGGAGTCTTAAGGCGAATAACCCTTTCCTCTACTACATGCCTTACGACAGGCACAGTAGGGGCAACAGGTTTTGCCTTTGGATTAGGTCTTTGACCAAATTGTGGCTCTTGTTCAGAAGGTTTTGTAACTACAGCACTGTTATAATCGTCAACCTTTCTTAAAGCGGAACTTTGTTGCATTTAAGGTAGCCTCTCAAGCCTCTTACATACGCGAAGTGTGGCACTTCTTGAGCGTACATTTTGTGCTATTTCAAAAGGTGTAGCTTTAATTGCTCCACCTACCGGCTCCACTTTTGCTGTAGACAGTCTTAATTTTTCGGCTTCCTCATAAGTAATAGGTAAACCGCTTGGAACTTTTTGTCCTTGTGACTGATCTTTAATAAAATTTTTAACTATTCTGTCTTCTAAAGAATGGAAACTTATCACGCATAATCTACCATCTGAGGCTAATACGTCTAAGCTTCCTTCTAAAGCTTGTTTTAATTCATCAAGCTCAGCGTTTACGGCGATACGTAACGCTTGGAAACATCTTGTAGCTTTATGTTTTGGGGTTGGTTTGCCACCAATCACCCTTTTTATAAATTCTGACAATTCTAAAGTAGTCTCAAAAGGCTTAATCTCCCTTTGACGCACAATAGCTGTTGCTACTTTAGCAGCAAAATTCTCCTCACCATAGACTTTAAAGATGTAGGCTAAATCTTGCTTTGAATAGGTATTTACAATGGTTTTAGCAGTTAAACTACTGCTCTGATCCATACGCATATCTAAAGGACCATCTTTTTCAAAAGAAAAGCCTCTTGTAGGATCATCAATTTGTGGTGATGACACACCAATATCCATCAAAATGCCATCAACCTTACCTAAAATACCTAAATTTGTACAAACTTCTTTAAGATTAGAAAAAGCGCTATGTACGATAGTAAATCTGCTATCTTCGATAGCTTTAGCAGCTTCAACAGCTGCAAGATCTCTATCTAGGCCATATAATCTGCCGTTTTCATCTAATCTTTCTAAAATCTTTTTAGAATGGCCCCCGCGACCAAAGGTTGCATCAACATATATTCCATTGCTTTTAATATTTAAACCTTCTAATACTTCATTTAGCAATACCGGAATATGTGAAAAAGCCATTTGGACCAACTTATAATTTTAAGCCATTTAATATAGTGTGCTCTGATAATGAGGACATAGCTTTAGCTAAAGTTTCCTCGTCTTGTGCGCATTGAGCGTTGTAATTTTCCTCAGACCACAACTCAAATTTATTATTAAAACCAATTAGATAAGCATTCTTCTCAAGACCTGCTATTGCCTTTAATTCAGGGGTTAGCAAAAGTCTACCTTGTGCATCTAATTGACAAAATACCGCGTTGCCAAGGACAACACGTTGTATTGTTCGACATAAAGGATCTTGCAAGGTTGGAAGGGAGCCTAAAGTTTTAACTACGGTATCCCATTCTTCACTTGGGTACAGCCATAAACATTTATCAAATAAAGATCTAGTTACTACACAAGTGCCTTCATTTTGATCTAATAGTGCTTGTCTATAGCGTGCAGGTATGAGAAAGCGCCCTTTTGCATCAAGGGACACAGTAGACGTGCCACTTAATAATAAGCCATCGAACATACCACTTAACCTATTGTTATTATATTTTTGGGAAAATCTTCCACTTTTTACCACTATTGTCCATAAGTTTATCAAACACAAAGATTATTGCAACAAGATTTAAAAAAGATGTGACAAAGATTACTTTTGCTTTTAGATCAAGTGGTTAGTATCCAATAAAGCACAAGACAAAAATTAGATTAATAGCCACAATTTTAGCTATCTTGCTATATTTAAAGACAATTAATGGAAAACTGTAACTTTTAATTTATGACAACCAAACTAAAGTTTTGTTGCTAAGATGTGAATGACGGCACAAAAAAAGCGCACGCAAAGAAAAGATTAGACTAGATGAGCCGACCTATAAGCCGAGTTCTGTTCTGCAATGCAGTGGCAACCATTCCTCTAGGCTAGCAATCACTCGCTAGCTCCAGCAATCAACCCGCTCTTACTTCGGACAAAAGTATAAAGAGCCTATTTGATCTTGCTCCAGGTGGAGTTTACCTTGCCTTTTTTATTACTAAAAAAGCGGTGAGCTCTTACCTCACCATTTCACCCTTACCATAAATGGCGGTATTCTTTCTGTTGCACTTGTCATGGGTTTGCACCCTCCAGGCGTTACCTGGCACCTCGTCCTGCGGAGCTCGGACTTTCCTCCCCCGTGACCGTATGCTTAAAGATCTTAAACACGCGTGCACGGCAGCGGTTGCCTGGTCGACTCGAGCGCATTATAACATAACTAGTTTTTTTCTTTTAGTTCTAAGGCTAAATTATATAAGTCGTTCTTTTTAAGACCTGTTAAGTTAGCTACCACGTTGCAGGCAACTTTTACAGGAGTAGTTTGTACTAAAGTTTTTAAGGCCTCTACAATCTGTGGACTTATAGCACCTTGATCTTCTTTTAAGGCACCAATAGCTACTACAAATTCGCCTTTGGTTCTGTCAGGATCAGCATCTAAAAACTCTGGTGCGTCTTTGGCTTTTAAACGATAAAAGGACTCAAAAGTTTTAGTCATCTCACGACATAAAGTCACATCGTGATTAGGTAAGATTTTTGCAACCTTTTCCATGGTATTTAAAATACGTCTTGGTGTTTCATAAAATACAGCTGTGTAATCCACACCTTTAAGACTCTCAATAGTTTCTTCAAGCTCTTTTTCTTTTACTGGGAAGAAACCATTGAACATGAATTTATCAGTTGGTAAAGCACTAGCTTCAAGGGCGGTAATTAAAGCACAAGGACCTGGAAGTGGGACTACTTTTACATTAGCTTTTGAACATAAAGTTACTACTTTATAGCCAGGATCATTGATAAGTGGGGAGCCTGCATCAGAAATTAGAGCTACAATGCCTCCTTTATTTACTTCCTCAATAATAATGGAAGCTCGTTGCTCCTCATTATGATCATGACAAGAGATCATTTTAGGATTTAAAACGCCTAACTTGTCTAATAAGATCTTTGAATGTCTAGTGTCTTCAGCTGCAATTAAAGTAGCGTTTTTTAATACTTCAATAGCTCTTAAGGTAATGTCATCTAAATTTCCAATCGGTGTTGGAACGATATATAAAGCACTTTCTAGCATAAAATCATCTCTAAAATTTTTTTCTTAGTTTAACATTATTTATAGCTCAATACGTTTTAAAAACAGTCAGATCCTTGGCAATATGGTAAAATAGCAAACATTGACAGAATTTTATGTAGGAATAAGACTGTGAACGCTAAAAGAAATAAATTAAGTTTAAGCGTATGTGCTTTAATGACTGCTGCAAGCTTATGCTTGAGCGCTTGTACTTCCTCAAACACACAGAAAATTGTTCAAGCAAATGCTTTTGGTCCTATCGTTTTAAAGACTAGTGAGTACCAAGCAGCTTACGACAATGCTGGCGATGAGCAAAAATACAAGGCACTGATTCTGCTTGCTAGAGCTAATATCATCGATAATAACTTCGATGCAGCTAAACAGAATATTACCAAACTTGAAGTTTTAGCTAAAAACTCAGTACAAAAAGATGAAGCTTCAATTGTTAAAGCTATGCTTTTATCAAAGGAAAATAACAATCAAAAGGCTTCAAAAGTACTTAAAACAGTTAAATACAATTCCCTACCAAAACAAGAAATCTCTTATTTCTTAATTCTAAATTCTAACGTTAATGCAAAGTTATATAAGGAAACTAAAAATCCAAGCTACCAAGTTTTAGCTTATAAAAATAAGATTGCCTTATTAAACTTTATTGATAAAAAACAAGACAGAATTACTGTTATCAATCAAAGCATCGATCTCCTAGGTGCTTTAGATGAAGCTACTATTTCAAAAGCTTTAGGTAATGCTAAGAACTCCACCGATAAAGGTTTTTATGAGTATTCTTTAATTAGCAGAAGCGCAAGTGCTGATTTAAAACAAAAAGTACTTGAAGACTTTGC
>JAEWPL010000002.1 GCA_023460615.1 Pseudomonadota bacterium
GTTTTAAACCTTAATATCTACATTACTTGCTTTTAATATGGGGCTTTATGCCTTGATTTTCAAGTATCAAAATAAGTTTTCTAAAAATAAAATTGCCAAAGCCTCAAGAATTTTTTTGACTATTAAACAAACTTAACAGTAATCAAATTTAATTTGTGTTATCGTCAAAAGCAAAAAATTAAAGACTTTAAGCTTAAATAAAGCACTTACTACAGCTATCTATTTGGAGTTTTTTAATGGAAAAAGAGCAGTTAGTTGAAAGATTGGTTGGTATCTTAGCTAATAATCTTCGTTCTGTGCAAAATCAGGTCAATGACTTTGCTAAAGACTATTTCGTGCAACGCGCTCTCTTGCGTGGTCTTATGAACATGCATGCTGTCAATAAAACTTTGCCAGAGGAGTACTTTAAGCTTCAAGATGAGCTTTTACAAATGGAGCTTAAAGAGAAAAAGCTTGTAGAGTTAAGGGAGCTTAGCCCTTGTAAAGTAAACGAGAATGTTTATGTCTATCAGGGGGACATCACCGCTATCAAAGCAGATGCCATTGTAAATAGTGCCAATAAAACTTTATTAGGTTGTTTTCAGGCAGGTCACAATTGTGTAGACAATTGTCTGCACTCTGCTGCTGGTCTTCAGCTTCGTTATGAATGCGATAGCATTGTTAAAAAAAGTGGTATGGAGTATCAAGCTGGTAATGTCATCATTACCCACGGTTTTAATTTACCTTACAAATATGTAATTCATGCAGTAGCTCCTAACATTGCTTATGAATTAACACCTAAAGCTAAAACAGAGCTTAAAGATTGCTATGTCCACAGTCTTAATATTGCAAGAAACAATGGAGTTAAAGTTTTAGTCTTTACTTTTATAGGTCAAGGTCAGCATGGTCTTCCTGTAACAAAGTGCGCACAAGTAGCTACAGAGTGTGTGCTAGAAAATTTACAAGCCCACCAGAACGATTTAAAAATCATCTTTGCTGTAACAGATGAGAGAGAAAAGACAGCTTTAGATGATTGTTTAGTGCCTAAAAAGAAACTTGATGATAAGCAATTGCATCCTTATTTTAATTTAGATCTTATCTAATAGCTTGCACCTATTTTTGAAATTTTCTCTTTTAGGTTAAAGTAGGTGCCAATTCAAAACATAATGCAAATTTGTGTAGTAGATCTATTAACAGAGTTTAATGGATAGTCTGTTTTTTAGTTAATGTAAAATGAAAGATCCTCGTATTTTAACTTCTGGTAACGCTGTAAAAAAGGCTGCTAATAATATCAGAAAAACTAGTGATGAACTTCTTTATGATCACGCTATAAAAGTATTATATTGTTGGCGTCATCGCTATTTATTACCTTTGACTAATTTCAAAAGTTTTGTAACTAGACGTCTTAAGCTTAAAGGTTTTAAATCTTATGTAGTTGGCTCTAGACTTAAAAGAATGCAGTCAATTATTGGTAAGATTAAAAGATTTCCAAACATGTCTGCTGCAACCATGCAAGACATTGCTGGTGTCAGAGTAATAGCTGATAATGTTGCTGAAGTTTACGCTATTTATACAGCTCTAACCTCATCAAAGAGCAATCATAAACCTTTATTACCACCAAAAGATTACATAAAAGATCCTAAAAAAGATGGCTATCGTAGTATTCATCAAGTTTTTGAATATGTAAGTAAGACTCATCCTGAATTTAATGGTCTCAAAATTGAATTGCAAATAAGAACTCAATTGCAGCATTCCTGGGCGACTGCTGTGGAAACTTTAGGTGTTATCAATCAAGCATCCTACAAAACTGGTGAAGGCGATGAAAAATCGCGTCGATTCTTTAAACTTGTAAGTGCAATTTTTGCTTTGAGAGAAGGAACTAGTGTTGATAAGGATTTAGAAAACACTCCAAAAGAAGAAATCATCAAGCAGATTAAGGAAATTGACTCTAAGCTGCAGATCATTTCTAACTTAAGTGGAATAAGTGCTACTGTAAGACAACATGAAGCAAGCAGTAATGACAATTTGTACTACATTCTAGAGTTAACAGTAGGCAAAAAGAGTAATGTGCTCATTACAGGCTTTAAAAAGGAATATAAAGAACAAGCAGAGTCTTATTACAAGGCAAGAGAAACGGATACTGCTCAAGATAAATCAAAATCAATTTTGATGATCACCTCAGATGGTATTAAAGAAATAAGAAAAGCCTATCCAAATTACTTTTTAAATACCAACCTTTTTATCAGTACTTTAAAAGAAGAATTAGGATACAAATAAGAATCTTGCATGCCTATTGCACTATATTTGTGTAAAACTCTCTTGATATTCTTTTGCTAAGCCTATCCTAATATAATCAATCGTCCTTTAAGGACGGATGAACGATTATTTTAGGAATTAGTATGATTACAATTAAAAGAATTTGTCTTATCACAGCCGTTGTTTTAGCTTCAATATTTACTTTATGTGCTTGTAGCAAAACACCTCAAGAGCAGTTTAGAGCAGCAATGCTAGATTTAGCTGACAATGAGAAGTTTTTTAAACAACTTGCTACCACCTTACACCTATCAGGTGATAAGAAAAAGCTTGTAGCAGAGCATTTTAAGCAAATGTTCACACCGTATTATGTAGATTACTACATCAAAAAACTTGATGAAGAAGGCTTATTTAAGACTGAAAAACCATCAGAAAAATTAAAGCAAAAACTCCTTGCTAGAACCATTGCTATCGGCAACGACATCAGTAATAAAGGAATTGCAAGAGTTTCAAATGAGGATAGAAAAGCTTACTTTACCTACAACGTAAAGCTTATTAACTCTTTCTCTGCTCGTGTGTGCAAGATGTATGTCATAGGTGATCCTCGTTTGTTCTCCTCAAAAGAGGTTCAACAAGCACCTGCTCGTGTCTTTCCAAAGATGTCTTATGCAGAGCTTGATGCTTATTTGAAAGCTTTACGTAATGCAAGTAAAGCTTACATCCAAGATCAAAAGGAAGTAGAGAAATTGTCACAAGCTGATACTCAAAAAGCTCAAGAGTTGCTTATGGACAATTTAGAATTGCAACTATCAAAGCTTCCACAAAATCAGCAAGCAAGATTGCGTCGCGCAGCAGATAACTTAGATAAAGCTATGCCAATAGATGCCTGTAACTTTGGAAAGCTAATGTACAAAGCAACTGACGAAATTGCAAATCAGGACGATAGAATGCTTGTCATTAACTATCTTTTAAAACTATAAAATCAATGATAAAACAAAGGCACCATATGGTGCCTTTTGTTAATGTAAACCATCTAGGATCTTCTGATACAAAGCTTTAGCTGCTGTAAGCTCATCCCCTTGCAAGTCTTGATAGTTAAAGTAAACCTCATCTAACCTGCCTTTTAAATTAGTAAAGCGATACAAAAGCTCAAAGGCTTTTTTAAGCTCAGTAACAGTCAAATCAGAGTAGAAACTTACCTCTTTATCAATTGCTGTAAAGCAAAGATACATACAGCTTGCAAGAATTCTTGGTTCTATGGTTTTACCACTGTGCCAGATCTTATGTTTTTCAGTTCCAAAATAGTCACCATCTGGCATAAAAAAAGAGCCATCTGTTAAATCAATATCTACAGAGCGCTCACCTTCTTGTAGGTAGCGTTGCACAAGATCTTCTGCTGTAACAGGTGCTTGGCAGAGCATTCGCCATCCTGGAGCTAGAGCTTTATAGGAGAAATCCTCAAATTCTGCTGTTGCACAAATACCGACTAGAATTTTGCAGACGTTTAAAGCTGCTTCCTCATATTTGTCACCTTTAATCATACCCACCAAACCTTGAACTAGAGGCAGGCGATTTGGGGATAAATAGGAGAATAAATCAAAGTAATCGTCAGAGGCTAATCGCAAGATCTTAATAGGAATATCTAAGCCCTTTTCTTTTAAAGCAACCTTTAGTTTATGAAAATTTAAATGATAAAACTCATTTAACTTTTCTTTTGGAGTATCGCCTTTTGTGGTGATAGTCTCGGTTTGTTTATCTAAGAGTGAAAGATTGGTTAAATAGGTTAAAGCATCAATTACTTTCTCAGGGCTTACTCTTAAATTTCTTGCAAGTAAATAAGAGTGCTGTCTTGCATTAAAGCGGACATATTTATCTTTTGATTGCCAATATAAAAGCACAGAGAGCACTAAAGAGGTGATGTCATTATTAACCTCATCTCGGTTAAACACCGCAAGCTCTGAATAGTAGGGGATCCTATTTAAACCTAATTGTTCCATAAAAAGTAACTTTAAAAAATTAAACTTCGGTAATGCTATCACACTTTACCTTCCGTTTAAAAACAAAAAGATCTAGCTTTTAGGCTAGATCTTTTCATGGAGTGTAGAATCTTGTAGTTAAGTGCTACATCTTGTGACCCATTTCATAAGCATCGTCATGAACGTCGGTTACAGCTCTACCTGATGGATCGTTCATCTTTGCAAACTTCTCATCCCAAGCAATAGCAGTTTCTGTTGAGCAAGCTACAGACTTACCATAAGGAACGGTCTTAAC
>JAEWPL010000003.1 GCA_023460615.1 Pseudomonadota bacterium
TTGATTTTTAGCAGATCGATAACAACGGAGTTCATCCACTCAATAACTTGTGGTAAGTCATTTAACTTTGGTAATCTTGCTTTATCTAGTATGGAGCCATCTTGAATACCTGAGTTTTTGATTAAATCTACAATATTACGAATTCCAACTGCTATTTGCTGCTTGGTAGCTTTTAGTCTTTGCGATTCAAATGTGCGCTTACCCACTAAAGCAACTGTATCATCAAGCTTGTTTTGAAGCGATAACGCATAGGTAAATAACTCGTCATAGGGCA
The DNA here is from genome assembly GCA_023460615.1 of Pseudomonadota bacterium. Classification (GTDB taxonomy): domain Bacteria; phylum Pseudomonadota; class Gammaproteobacteria; order Enterobacterales; family Succinivibrionaceae; genus Succinivibrio. Next base: position 275 of record JAEWPL010000003.1, read on the forward strand.
AACTGCAGTCTGCAGCAGTTTGAACCTTGATTAGATTGTTAAGTACCAAAGCGCCCATGTTAAAGATCCTAAGCTTAATTATTCTTGAGTGGTTGCTGTCTTTTTAGGTCTACCGCCAGCATGCTTAGGAGCAAAAAGCTCTTTGTATTTAGCTGTAGTGTAGAAGTGCAAATCATGAATACGACCTAAGATGGTGGTCTTGTTATACTGTTTGCCATCGTTTCTATAGCTATCTGAACGCACTAAGTAAATAATGCCTTTCATGTTTTTTATGATTATGCCTTTTTGATTTAGGTACTCCTCAGGAATACCTTTAACATCCTCCATTGCAGGCACAGGGTGAATTCTTTTTCTACCGCCTAATTTGCATTCATCAGGAGATTTCTTTTTGACATAAACTCTAGTGTGTCTTTGCTCAGGCTCTGTATAGTCAGAGCTTTTACGAGCTGCACCTCCTAGTTTAAAGCTCTTTTTATACTCCTCAACAGAGTAGAACTTATTATCAACAATCTTTCCAATAACCTTAGCACTATTTCCTACACGTTCAACCACAGAAGGCACAGCGCCTTTATGAATAATTCTTGCTTTAGTATTGTCGTAAGGAAAGCCTTCAATACCAGGCTTTGGTACATAACTGAGCTTGTTCATAATACATCCATGTAACTAACCACTTTGAATATATTATACTACTAAACAAGGAAATTATCACCTAAAATTGCAACTATTTTTCCTTATATTTCAATAAGTTAATAGATAAAATCGATCTAATTTTTATATCGTTTAAATACTAATTTTTCTATACAAATCAACAACTTGCATTTAAGATTAAAGAACGTAATTCCTCCCTTGTAATTTTGTCAGGTGAACACTCCATTTTCTCTAGCTTTACCTTAAATCTGCCCGAGTAAGTTATGCGAGTGGTTAAGTCATAACCTTGCAAATCACTGTGCAATATTCTCAATCTTGAGCGGTGCTCATTAAACATTACTACCCAAACCTCCTCATCAGGCTCCCACTCAAATCCTAATTGATTTGACACCATCATATTGTACAGACGTAAAATGCCATACCTTCCATTAACAGGTGTTCTGATTAGGTAGATTTTTCCTTTGTTTAATAGCGTGCTGTTTTGAACCTGCGGTAGTGTAATCATCTACGACTCCTACTTATTTGATACCATTTGGCTTACCAACTGCACTATGGATACAGCTGCATCTTGAGTGCACTTACAGATATTCAAACTAAACTTCAAGTCTCCCTTTTCAACATTCAAGGTGACACCTTCAGTTACAAAACAACTTGCTTTGTTTGCTTGAGTATATGAATGGTATGTAGAGAACGGCGATACACGGACGCTCGCTAATCTCCAGGTACTTCAGTCAAAGCTCAATCATCCTAGGCAGTAGCTTTCATTGAAGAGTTTTCATAAACAAACTTTTCGGAGCCATTCCCATGAAGGCAGCCAGATTCACAGCAGATGAAATTGAGCGTGTTGCTTATCTTACCACAAAAGGATATCTGCCTGTTGCAGTTGATGTAGCATCAAGAGTCTTTCAGGTATGCTACTACGATTTAGGAGCAAAGCATGTCAGAAACTATCAGCTTTCCAGAGTAAAATTCTTTGAATTCATCAATGATACCCATACACCAAGAAAGCTGATTGGCATTGAAGCCTGTGGTTCATGCAATTATCTTTGCAGATACATTGAGGATCATAACCATAAGTGTCATATTCTGCCAGCTCAAAAGGTAAAAGCCTTTTTACATCTTGATAAAACAGACAGAATTGATGCCTTGGGTATCTTAAAGGCACTAATTACACCATCAATGCAGCATATTCCTGCAAGAACACAGGAAAACCAGTATCTGCTGAATCTTATAACCGTACGAGATCAGCTTAACAAGCAGTTTGTTCAGACGGTCAATGCAGCTCATGCCTTTCTGTATGAATCAGGTGTGGTGGCAGGTACAGCTTCTGTAGCATCAGCAACTAAGGTAACAGAGGCCTTAAAAGCACTCTGTAATACTGAAACTGAAAAAGAGAATTCAGAGGATGACTGCAGTTACAGTCACTTAAATTGCATCAGTGAAAGTCTGCTCAGTAACATTGAGTCTCTGCAGACAAAGATAAAAGAGATTAACTCTCATCTCTTATCTTATGCTTCAAACAATGAAATCTGCTCTAACCTTCAGACAGTTCCTGGTATAGGTAAGCTTTCAGCTGTAGCACTGTATGCTGCTATGGGTGATCCAGAGAGATTCTCCTCATCAAGAGCTTTTGCAGCTTTCATCGGAGTGGCTCCGGTAACTACAGGTACAGGAGGTAAAACCACAGTCCTTGGTATTCGCAAGTCTGGTATTCAGAGCATTAAAAAGATGCTTTATATGGGCTCAATGGTTTATTTAAGTCAGGCAATGAAAAATGGTACTGAATCATCATGGCTAAAACAGAGACTTAATCAGAACCGTTCTAAAAAAATCATCATCTGCGCCATAATGAACAGACTTGCCCGTATTGCCTATGCAATAGCCAAATCAGGACAAGCTTTTGATGAAACCAAATGCAATATGATTAAAAAACTGAGGTAACGTAAAGTTACCTTAAACAGTCAGTATTCCATCAACCGTGAAAGAGCACCTTAACTTCAGGGCGTCCGCTGAGGTTAATGCTCCAAGGCAGGTTATTTCTTACTGTACTCTCACACTGGAGATAAGAGGATCCACATTGGCTTTCAAACTCAATAAAATAGTTTATTTAACTTACTGAATTGTCCCTTTCTCCAGTCTGAGAGTGCAGTTGAAACCTTGCCTTCTCAGACCTCCATTGTGGGACGCCTGCTGTATATGGTGATTGTTTATGAGCTTACTTAATTTGACTGTACTCTCACACTGGAGGTAAGAGGATCCATTGCAAACTCTCAAAACTCAGTTAAAGAGTTTATTTAACTATATGAATTGTCCCTATCTCCAGTCTGAGAGTGCAGTTGAAGTTCAGAAACATAACATCATATACGCATGTGATCTTGAATATAGTTCAGGTCACCATTGAATGGACAAATTAAAAGGCGAAGACATCTGAAAAACAGAGCTTCGCCTTCGTTTTCTCTGTTACACTTTATATAGAAAATTCATAAGTGTATAAGGAGAGAAAACACATGAATACTAACAGCACACAGACATCAAAATCAATCTTTTCTGAAAAATATTTTTGCGGAATTGATTTGGCAAGCAAAGTTATTCAGGTAAGTGTCACCAAACCAGGTGAAGGTTCTTTTGACAAAGCATTAAGTAAAGATGAGTTCACCAAATTCATTAAGGCAAATAACCCTGAAGATTACATCTACGGCATGGAAGCCTGTGGAGACTCCAATTATTGGGCAGAGCTGATTAACACACTTTGTAATGACAAAGCCTTTATCTTTCCTGCCAAGAAATGTCGTTCTTATAATCATGGCTGTAAGGATGACAGAGGAGATGCCAGAGGTGTAAGGGATTTGCTGCTCACCTATTTTTTAAGTCCTGACGCCTCAACAATTCATCCTTGTGTGATAAGAGACAGACAAAACCGGGCAGATATGGCGTTGCTTAAGTCCTATGGTGATAACCAGTCTGACATAACCAGGAATGTCAGACGTCTGATTGCATTTCTAAAAGAGCAGGATGCCACACTATGCTACAGTTATTCCATGTCACCTGAATCTACCATAAAAGCAGCAACTGAATATATTAAAAAACTGAACAAGGAAGAAGCTCAAAACAACAGTTTTCTGATTTCAGATATCCAGACTCAGAGTGCAATTATTGCAATGCTTCTTAAAAGGAGAAGTAATATTCTCATGGGATTTTTGAAATATTTTGAAAGCCACTCTGAATGTCAGTACTTTATGGCCATACCCGGAGTTGGACTGTTACTTGCTGTAGGCACACATATCATTACTCAGGGAGATTTTACAAGATTTAAAAATGCCCGTTCTTTTGCTGCCTATACAGGATTTACCCCTGCACACAGTGGTACAGGAGGAAAGAATAAGATTGCCCATATGTCAGATAATGGTAACCCTGTATTAAAAGCTTTAATCTATGAAGGAGCCAATGCCTGTACCATCATTCAAAAGTATAAAAATAAAAAAGATAAAAGAGTCAAAATCAGGTATGGCAGACAAATTGCTATCGATTTATGGAAGATTGGCATCAACCTTAAAAATCCTGATATAAAAGAAATCGTAAGCCATTATGATGCTGAGCTTGCCTCTAAAATAACCGAAAAGAACACCAGCACCAAGCTTTGCAAATTCAAAAGCAAGTGTAATAAAGCCAATAAGACTTTTGAGCGACTTAGCTCTACTCCTGCAGTCACATCCTGGTGCCAGAATAATCTATTAGAACAGCATAAACAGGACAGTACTCTAAGTCCCTACCTTGCAGAGTTTAAAAATAAAAATCAGCTCATTGATTTAAGTGATCCTGAAGGTCCTTTCAGAAGACAGTCTGCAACACTTGTAGCATACCTTGTTGAGCATAACGAAGTTCGTGAACTTGAAATAAATGATCTCGAAAGATTGGATTTAGCTGAATGGTGATTTTATAAAAGGTTATAAAAGAGTACGAATTCCAAACGTGAAGTAAATTAAATTTGCACCAGCAAATAAAAAGACTCTATAGAACATAACGAATACATTATTCAGTATATTTGAGAAAAATCTCTCCAGGGAAATTCTCTGGAAGTAAATCTGACAAAAATAAAAGCAGAGACAGCCAGACAAGGGAGTTATTTCTCTTAGCTGTACTTTTTAAATTGAAGTATTCAGATTTATTCAGTTAACACACAGACTTGTTGTCTTATCCCCTGTCTTTACAGGCCAAGACGTTAAAAACATTATATAGAAATCCCTACCAGGGGTTATAAAGAAGATTTAATCATGACTACTGAACCGAACTTTAGGATAATTGCATAGCGATTAAGTAACAGAACCAGAAGAACAACAGTTAACAGTTAAACATCAAAGGAACACTTTTACCACAACAGCGTAACAAAGTGCCCACGTTATTCTTTTGTCTTAAAAAACAGCCTTGCTTATAAATAAACTTACGTAAATTCATAGAGTTATCTGATTACATGGAGAGCAAAATTATTTTATATGTTTTTTAAATTATTTGCTTGACAGATCGCCGTTCTCTATATAGATGTTAATTTAAGAGTAGCTATAAGCTCTCTGTTTGAGGATTACCATCGCCTGGAACAAAGGGAAAAAGAACTGTCAGAAAAGATTGAGGCTCTTAATAAAGATAATGAGCTTGTTAAGATAGCTTTAACCTGTCCTGGAGTAGGTTCTCTTACAGCCAGTGCCATTGTAGCTGAGGTTGGTGATGCATCGCAGTTTAGAAATGGTCGTGAAATGGCTGCATGGAACGGTGTTGTTCCAAGTCAGCATTCTACAGGAGGTCGTTCTACCTTAGGTGGCATAACCAAGACAGGGAACAGATATCTCAGAACTCTGTTAGCACAATGTGCCTGTGCGGTTATACAGAATGCATCAAGGCATCTTGAACAAGGAAAGGATACACACCTTGACAGATTTGCTCTGAGATTAAAGCTAAATGGCAAACCAGCAAAGAAGATCATGATTGCTGTTGCCAATAAGATAATCAGAATATTATGGGCAATGCTGACTCAAAGAAAAACATTTGAAAACAAAGCAGAAGAGACATCAGATACATCTGCTGAACTTCAGCTTGCTTAAAAAGATTTGTTATAAGAACTCTTAGGAGAAATAGCAAAAAAGTTTCCTCCAGGGAAATGCACAGAGAAAGATAAATTTGGCATAACAGGTAAAACCGGACTGTACCAAACCTGACGCTTTTAAAGGCAATAAATGCCGAGAAGCTAATTAAGGAATACAGTCGCAAACACCATAGAGGTCAGAGTAGGCATACTCAACAAGAGACCGGATATATAGCTGCATTTACTACGTTATGAAAAGTTATCAAAATCTCTTGCAAGTTTAAGTGGGTCCATATATAAAATGCCTAGAAAGCAAAATAAAATTCTAACAGATGAAAATGGCAACAATTATGAAACTCTTTGTGGTATGTACAGTTCTCACAACAGATACTGTTATGACCGTATTGATGTAAAAGGTCTTGCACCTTACGACTACTGTAAATACCTCGATTCTCAAAAATAAGATTGTCTACTTTAGCTCCATGTAAAATGGAGCTTTAATTCCCTTAAGAAACTGCAGTTTCGACCTTAATCAATCTCCTATCTAATACAATCTCGCAAGCAGCTAGCATGCTTAAGCTCTTTATTCATTAGAAACACAACAACTTCACCTCAAGATCACTTAATCAATGACGGAATGATCTGCAATAAAAGCTGTTTCCTATGCTCATTTTTAAGAGCCTATCTATTGTATTAAGAAAATTTGATCTGAGAGAGTACCGAAAAGTTAGCTGTTACAATAAATTTTTTTCATTTCTTTAATTTCAGCCTTAACTTCTTCTCTTAATTCTTCTGGAGAAACAACTTCCACTCCTCTACCAAATGAAAGAGCAAAGGTAAGTGTTTCGTAATAACTGTCAGTGGTGAAAGAAAGAGTTAATGAACCATCCTCATTAAATTCAATTTTCTGGTCGCTACTCCATATCCTATCTGCCACATAGGTAATGGCATGAGGATTAGTGAATTTTAGAATCACCTTAAAAGGTTCATTTTCAGATATGAGCCCAAACTTGTCTTGTTTATTTACCACGTCCGATAGCTCTTTTGAGGTCTTATCTTTCAGAATTTGAATGTTCTGAATTCTGAGTACAGAGAAATTAGTTGGATGTTGATATTTGTTTACAATCCGATTACTTTTGTATTCAACAATCCAGCCTTTTATATACAGGGTATCTCGTAGGCAGATTATTCTTTTGGGAGCAAAGTAATACTCTTTTATAGTGCCATTTACTTCTTTCTGATATGAGAGTGAACAGCACTTATTTTGTGTAATGCAGTCATACAGTTTATGAAGAATTTCTTTTGAATTGCTGTAATTGATATGTCCTTTTGAAAATCCTGTTGCAATCGAGAATGTTTTGAAATTACATCTGTCTTTTCGAGGAAGATAGTTAGCAGCATTAAATAAAGCCTTATTTAGTTCAAGCAGATCGTCTTCAGGTAGAAGCTCTCCTATAAGATCTCTGCATAGCTCCATCTGGCGGTAACCTTCTAAAGCTATTGGCTCATTCATTCCATGTTTACAGTGCTCTATAAAGTATTTTTTGACTCTGGTGTGCTCATTAAACTCTTCGCAGATATTTATTTCAGGATTGGCATTAAGATCATCAATGACTGCCCTAATGGACTGTTTAGAACAGTTTAAAATCTTTGTCAGTTCTGTGGTTGAATATTTTTTATCGTTGATAAGAAGTAATCGATAAAGCTTTAGCGCTTTATCAACTCGCTTTGAATCGGGATCTTGTTTGGTTGCCATAAATCTATCCGTTTATCTTACTTATCTCTATTTATAGTTGATAGATGTTCTCTTTTTTGGAATTGTCCTCAAATAATCATTTTTTGGAGGCTTATGCGTTCTAAATTTAGGAATACTTCAAAGATATACTTCAATTATGATTTGATTGTTTTCCTGCAGAATTAAGGGAGTAGATTTATGGAATTATACAATCTTTGGAATAGGACAGTAAATAAGATTTGTAATGCTTCAGATAATGCCCTGGAAAGAGCTTTGTTTCAGTGTCTTTCTTCTCAATGCGAACTCAGAATATTAGAGCAAACACTGTACATTATCTGCAGTAATGAAAACATAAAAAGTTCATTAGAATCGTTTGGCCAAAAACTTATAGAGGAATTATTAAAAAATCTCGATGATCCAGGTGTTAGAGTAGAGATTATTCTTTTCTCTGCTTTTAATGAGCTAAATTCAAATGTTGTTGTGCCTCACAGCGTTTATCTAAATAAGACTTTTGAAAATTTCATTACAAGCAAAAAAAATCAGGAGGCAGTTATTCTTGCAAAAAAGGTATCTGAAAATCCTGGAGATAACGACCATAATCCATTTTATGTTTATGGTAATTCTGGTGTAGGTAAAACTCATCTTTTATGGGCGATTGCCAACAGAATTAAGGCTAATAATCCTGATTCAAGAATAAGCTTTCTGAGGACTGATAATTTTATTCGAAGATACATTGCGTCAATCTCGGAGCATAAAGATAACGACACGCTTTTTAGTCACAATACGATTACCAAAAAAGATATTCTGATAATTGATGATATTCATTTACTTTGTAATGGAGAAAAAACGCAACAGGCCTTTTGGGGAGTGATTATGGATGTTCTTTCTCAATACCAGATGCAGCTCCTTGTATCGGCAACCTCAGAACCATTAAATCTTGTTACAGATGACAGTGTTCGTCTTTTTTTGCAATCCATAAAATATGTGAAGCTTTATCCTTCAGATTTTAAGACTAAAAAGAAGATTATCATGGAGAAAAGCAAAGAATTAGAGCTGCAGCTTTCCTCAGATATAGTTGCTTGTCTTGCAAGGCATTTTAAATCTGATGTCCGTCAGATAGAGGGCTTCATCAAGACATTAAAATCTATGTCGCTAATAAATGAAAAGCCAATATCATTGATTGATGTTGAGTCAGAATTATCAAGAACAAACAGTTAATGCCAATCGATTTTTATGTCTTAAATTACATTACTCGAGTTTCCCACATGGAAATTTAAAACAAAACTAGATTCACTCTAGGTTTGATGCTCTTTAAAAACTTGTATTGATTTATTTTGGGGAAGAGGCGTGATTATAAGCAAAAAAAGCTTATATATCTGATAGATACCGATGAAAAGGTGTGCTTAATATGTTATAATTTTATATGAAAAAACAAAAAGTTAACATAAAAAACACACCATGAATATGATACCTAAAAATACCTCTTCTAGCAATTTTACTGATACATTTTCTTCTCTTTTTTCTGTTCTTGGTCTTTGTAGTTTACTCAAAGTTGCAGGCTTTAGAAAAAGAGCTGGTTATGGTGCTTCTGTATCAGAGCTGCTGTTTCTGTTTTATCATCATGTTTCTATGATTCAAATAAAACAATTCACGGTAACTATTCATCCACAAAGAAATCTAATATCTGTACCTCAAAAAGCAGCTTATACAGATTTCTTTCTAACAGCCATAATAACTGGCGAAAGCTTATTTTGCTTTTAAGCCAGAGAGTAATTCATAGAATTGCTTCTTTGTCTGATTCAGATAGAAAGCTCTGTTTCGTTATAGATGACTCCATGCTTCAGCGTAATAAAGGTAAAGAAGTTGAGCTTATGGCCCGTATTTACGACCATGTATCCAAAAGCTTTGTAAAAGGATTTAATCTGTTGCAGTTAGGTTGGACTGATGGTGTAAGTATTTTTCCTGTTAATTCTGCTCTAATGTCTTCTTCTAAGTACGAGAATCGATACGCAGAAGCTAATGAGCTTAAAGCCAATGCAAGAACCTGTGGCCGCAAAAGAAGAGCAGAAGCGGTTATTTCCAAAACAAAAGTTGCTATTGATATGTTGAAGCGGACTCTTTCATCTGGGATAAATGCTGATTATGTTCTCATGGACACCTGGTTCACTACCGAGCCTTTTATTCAGAAAATAAATGAGCTGGGACTTGATGTGATTGGTATGGTTAAGCAGCTTCGTCAACGTTATAAATACAACGGCAGACTTCTTAATTTGAGAAAGCTTTTTCAGGCAATTCCCAACAAAAAGCGTGGCGACATCATCTGTTCTGCCATAGTGAAAACGAAGAGAGGAATAACCTGCAAAATTGTTTTTATACGTAATCGAAACTGTAAAAGAGATTACCTTGCCATTTTATCTACAGATATCAGTCTTGATGATTGTGAAATCGTAAGACTATATGCAAGAAGATGGCTTATAGAGACCTGCTTTAGAGCACAGAAACAGTACTTTAAACTTGGGACTGAAACTTACGCTCGTGACTACGATAATCTCATCTCCTTTGCATCAGTTGCATCAATCAGATTCATCATGATGGAATTCTGGAGAAGGTTCGAGGAGGATGAACGTTCATTAGGTGCTTTATTCAGATTTACAAAAGAACAGATACAGGATATACCTTATCAAGCAGCAGTAGATTCTCTAATGAGATGCTTCATTTCTATTCCAAAGATTTTAGAAGAAGCAGGCCTGCTAAAGAAAGGATGGCTTGTTAAAGCAGAGCAGATCATAAACGATCTGTTAGGCTCATGTTTTAACGGAATCTGTAACTTCCTTAAGCAGGTAATTCCATTGCCACTAGCAAGATAATAAATCAATACAGGTTTTTAAAGAGCATCAATCCTAGAGTGGATCTGGATTTACTTAAATTTTTTATTTGGGAAACTCGAGTTACATTACAAACATTGAAGTTGATTTCGTTACGGATGATGTATTCCACTTCGTCAAATCCTTGTGAAACTGAGAAAAAGTGAACATCCAACTCATATCTGTAACTTGAGAAACATCCCAATTAGAGATATCTCCATTAAATTTTGAGCAGTAAAACATTTCTCTCATATTCTTTACCCTAGAAACATCCCATTTGCTTATATCTCCATTAAATTCAGAAAACTTAAATAAACCACTCATATCAGAAACTTTTGACACATTTATAAAATTCAGATCACAATTTGTTCCGTGTTTTTTTATTGCTTTATCTATAAGCGCTTTTAAATGGTCCTTGTCTTCCGCAATATAATGGCCTTCTTCATCAATATCTGGAGGGGTATTCCTTTTCTTCCATATATCAAAATTTGAAATTTTCCATTTTTGAGACGATTTGTTAAAGAGCTTTTTTGTTTTCACCTTATATTGCAATTGCCATTTGCTAATATCACATTTAAAGTCAGTGGTACCTTGAAACATGTACCTTAGATCTATTACTTTAGATACATCCCAATTACTGATATCCCCTGCAAATTTTGAAAATGAAAACATTCTATGCATGTCTTTTACACTGCTTACATTCCAGTTGCTGATATCTCTATTAAATTCTGATTTATAGAACATTCTGCCCATATATATGACACTTGAGACATCCCAGTCTTTAATTTCTCCAGTAAATGAAGAATAGGCAAATAATCCACTCATATCTTTTACGTTGGAAACATCCCAGTCACTGATATCACCGTTAAATTTTGCTTTAAAAAACATTCTATTTAGGTTTACAACTTTGGATGTATTCCAAGATCTTATATCTCCGTTAAAGTCAGCTGCTAAAAACATCATGTGCATATTGTGGACATTAGATACATTCCACCGACCGATATCCTGGTTAAATCTTGAAGCAGCAAACATTCTGGTCATATACTTCACATTTGAAACATTCCAACTGCTGATGTCCTGATTGAATTCTGATTTCTCAAACATTCTGCTCATTTCAGTAACACTAGAAACATTCCAATTACTGATATTATTATTAAATCTTGAGTAGGCAAACATTCCCGTCATAGTCTGGACGTTTGAGACATCCCATCTGCTTATGTCACCATTAAAATCAGACATATAAAACAAGTAGCTCATGTCAGTTATTTTGGACACATCAATAAAGTTCAGGTCGCATGTGTTTCCTTTTATCTTTATAATTCTTCGGATTAACCTTTCTAGATCTGCAAGATTTCTGGCTATTATTATTTTTCTGAACATAAACTAACAGACTCTTTTTATTCTGAAGGCTCCAACTTATTTTTGTGGAGAGACTTTGTACCATTTACTTAAATCGCCATTAAATGCAGAGCCATCAAACATGGATTGCATAAAAATGACGTTGGAAACATCCCATTGGCTGATATCTCCATTGAACTTGGACTTATAAAACATTAAGTTCATATTAGTAACATTCGATACATCCCATTTACTTAGCTCTCCATTAACTAGTTCATCTTCAACATTATTTTTGTTTATTTTGTTGTAAAACATATGACTCATGTTTGTTACTGAAGATACATTCCACTTGCTTATGTCTCCAAAAAATTTTGATCCAGAAAACAAATAACTCATGTCTTCTATATGTGACACATCTATGTAATTAAGATCGCATTTGTTACCATCTTCTTTTATGGGTTTCTTTATTAGTTTTTTTAAATGTTCAATGTCACGAGAAACAACCTTTTGTCTGGGAACCTTCTTTTCTTTCTTATCAGCATCTAATTTTTCTTTTGTGTTAATGTTGTTTGAATAGTTCCTATACTTCGATGATATTTCTTTAACCATAAAATAACTCTTCTTTAAAAGTTTTTATTATTCTGGTTGGGAATTATAGGAATCAGGTGTTCTAGATTTTTGAATGCCAACGCGAATAAAAACACACAAAAATGAAGAAGCTTTGAATATTAAAACAAGGTATTCTGTTGTTCTTATTATATTTATAAGGATTGATGGTTTTAGCTCGCATTGATCGGTAAAATTTTCGAATAAAACATCATTATTCAGTTAATCAACAAGTTAAAACGCTTTGTCCTGGTAATACGACTTAAGGTAATACCGGCACCATTCATCTCCCATAGCTATCAGGACCAGTTTTACTTCAGTCGGAAGTCCAAGTACAGATACTTTTCCTGTACTTCGGTTGCACTGAAGGACGATTCCACTGTTGCCTATATACTGATACAGTCTCATAAGGCTTGGCTTTTCAAGCTGAACCTTATGATCCGGAGATGGTATAGTGAGCTTCTGCTCCTGCATCTTCTTTCGCATCAGGTATTCTGTTGCGGTATATATCAAAAGAGCAGTGGTCATAATCCACATCAGTGCATTTATTCTTGATGGCAGCTCCAGATAGATTGCGTTGATAAGCAGTTTCTTATCCTTGAGGCATCTCCAGTTACGCTCTACTACAGACTGCTTCTTATATACACCTATGAGCTCTGCCATAGTCCAGTTTCTTTCAACATCATTGGTGCAGATGACATAATAGGTATCCTCTTTTATCTTCTGCTCTATGGCGGTATCATCAAGCTCAACTTCAGCTCTAACCTTAACCGCAACCGTTACCTTTTGCTCATCCTTACCATGTCTGCCTTTATGAGTGTATTTCTGTACTTCCTCATAGCCAATACCAGCATCAGTAAGCTTTACAAGCTTAAGCTTAGCTGTGATTTTCTTTAATTCCTGTTCTGCATCAGCCTTACATTTGCAGGGCTGCGTCCAGAGTTTCTTCAGCTGAGAATTTACCTTATCAAGCTCCTTTTCTGCTCTTTTGGTAATGATCCTCTTCTTGGTGGAGTAAAGTAACTCATTCTGTACCAGCAGTTTCTTTACGGTTTCATCTCCAAGTTTACCTTCACCACACCACATGGCTTTAGTTCCTTCAGGATTGTTCTCATCTACAGGAACAAGCTCTTCAGGATGTGCCTTTAACATCTTTCTGCAGGCTGTAGCCTCGTCATTCTTGTCAGGAATACGAGTTACCATTTTAATGCCATGTTCTTTAGCTGCTTTGGCAATAGGAGAGGTGCATAAGGCACTGTCTCCTGTAAGATAACGTAAATCCTTAAACTGAGCCTTGATACTGTCCCAATTGTCAGTAATGACATTTCTGAAACTGGTCTTATCGGATACATGTCCACTGACACAGGTTTCAAATATAGGCAGTTTACTCAGTTCATCACAAAGCATCAGCTCATTTATCTGTCCCAGCTCTGGATGATTGTCTCTACTGTACCCCTGGTCGAGAACAATATTGCATCCATCTTCAATTCTTGGCTCTCCAGAATAATGGAAGCTGGTACTGTCCAAATGGACACTCTCTACCTTGAGCCCCAGTTTCTCTGCTACCTTTGCAGAGCATCTTAAAAACAGCTTCTCTGGTCCAAATTCAGCGATGGCATCCAGAGTTCTTGAAAGAACATTTCTATCCAGCTGCTCAAATGTAACATCTTTACGATTTATCAGAGCCTGTAATGGTCGGTTTCGGTAAAACTCCTGCGTTCCATACAGTGACTGATATGGTACATTCATAACCTGACAGCATAAAAGCTTTACTATTTCAGAGCTCTTAAACTTAACATGGGAACATATCTTTCCTATGCAGAACTCAATAGGCTCATCAAGGTTGAAATAATCAAATCCTGCTGCTGTTAATCCCAGATTATCAAGCTCAGCTGTTACCTGTTCGTTGTCATCATCAAAATCGTCAAGCGATGCCATATTCCTGTGCCTTATAAAGCTTGGGTACAAAAGAATATTTTGAAAATCATTACACTCTTGTGTGATCTTTTTATCGGTCTTGTACTGTTTGATTTGTTCAAATTCTGCTTTTAGCTCATCTAAAAACAGAGGATCAATAACTTTGTGGATGTTCTGTATTGAGGTGTAGTGCATACCACCTGAGCGTCTTGTTTCAGGGTTTAAGGTACTTTCAAATACAGCACCAAAGATTGTAGGTGAAATGTTTGCCCAGTCAAAACTTTCTGAGCACTCAGTTACTAAAATCTCTTTTAATTCATCAGTAAAATTAGGAATTTCCTCTGTATGAGGGTCAACAATCTTAAACAGATTGCCATTTACATAAGGAAATTTAGCTAATTCCTCATCTAAATAAGGATCTCGTTCGTCTTCTTTCTGATTTAAAACTTCAAACAGGTCAATTAAAGCAGGTACTTTAATCGGTAAGCTACACGATGGTTTAATCAAACAATACAAAGATCCAAAGGCAGATAACACCTTAAAGAGCCTTAATAAGCTGTGCGTTCGTCTGGTATTTTGTTTATATGCAGAGGATGCTGGACTATTTGATCGCCATGATTGTCATATCTTTGGTAATTACATCAAGAACACTGAAACTAAGAACATCAGAAGAGCTTTAATAGACCTGTTTGAGGTTTTAAATCAGAAAGAAGATGAACGAGATCCTTATTTAGATGAGGAATTAGCTAAATTTCCTTATGTAAATGGCAACCTGTTTAAGGTTGTAGATCCTCATACAGAAGAAATACCTAACTTTACAGACAAATTAAAAGAGCTTTTAGTAACTGAGTGTTCAGAAAGTTTTGACTGGGCAAATATCTCTCCTACAATTTTCGGTGCTGTATTTGAAAGTACCTTAAACCCTGAAACAAGACGTTCAGGTGGTATGCACTACACCTCAATACAGAAC
>JAEWPL010000004.1 GCA_023460615.1 Pseudomonadota bacterium
GTATTGTCGTTACGATTAGTCTTCATGTCGATAAGTTCAATACCAGTAATTTTACCTTCATAATAGGTTTGGGTATTACCAGCTTCAGTCGTAGGAACAGTGCAACCTGCCATAGATAGAGTGGTTGCAGCAAGGATAGTTAATCCAATTATCTTACTTTTTAATGTCATAATTTTTTCCTTGAAAGTTTGCCTTAGACTTTCTTTACAAATACGTTTAAGACAAAAAATGCTAGAATTAACCGTATATTCGTAATCTTAATACAAGAAAACTTATTTTAAACTTTGATCTTATGTCTTTATCGAAAAAAAATAAACAAATTCCTTTTAAAGAATATAGTACTCCCCAAAAGTTGCTAGTTAAAGCTATCAATGAGAAAGGTCAAGGAATAGCTTATCTTGATGAATATGAGATCTATCTTGAGGGAGTGGTGCCAAAAGATGAGGTTGAGGTAATAGTAAAGCCTCCATTTGCAAACGGCTCTAAAAGACGTCCTGCTACTATTGTAAGGTTTTTGTCTTACTCTCCTTTAAGGGGCGATAATCCATTAGATATTAAAAATTCTAGTGTCTATGCTTATGGCAATTTAGCTTACGATAAGACTTTAGTTTTCAAAAAAGAAAATATCCAAAAAGCTTTAGCTAAAGCAAATATCAAAAAAACTGTTGTAGAAGACGTTGTTGCTGCTGATTTAAAGGCAGTATGTCGCTCTAAGTCTATCCGCTACTTTGCAAAACAAAATCAAAAAATCATCAACGGTTTTTATAAGCCCTTAAGTCATGAGGTAGAGGAAGTTACTTTTTCAAGTTTAGAGCCACAATGGTTTAGTGAATTTGCTAATAGCTTGTGTGAGCTTTTTACTAAACTTGATTTAAGTGTCTATGATGAGTGTTTAAAGCAAGGCTTTTTAAGAAATTTACTTTTAAGGGATACTAAAGAAGGTAGATTGTGCGTGCTTACAGGAACGGATAAATTACCTTTACAAGTTGAGAAAAGTTACAAAGAGCTTTGCAAAGAGTATAAGCTAGATGCTATTTACTATAATCTAAATCCTGCTACAGGCAATCAAGTCTTAAACGGTACTTTAACTTGTTTATCTGAGAAAAAGCAGATCAACTTAAATTTATGTGGTTTTAATTATTTAGCAGGACCTAATACCTTTTTACAAGTAAATTATCCTGTGGCAACTAAACTCTATCAAAGAGCTATTGAGCATTGTGGCACTGATAAAAATGGTTATGCTCTAGATTTGTGTTGTGGTGTAGGTACTATGACCTTGCCACTTTCAAGAAAGTTTAAACAAGTAAAGGGTATTGAGATTGTGGAAGCTTCAATTGAAGCTGCTAAAATCAATGCTCAAAACAATCAAGTTTTTAATGTCCGTTTTGAAGTAAATGATGTAAAAACTTGTCTTGATAAAGAGCTTAAAGATGACAATTTAAAAGCTATCATTTGTGATCCTGCAAGAGTTGGTATTGGAAATGAGGCTTGCAAGAGCTTATGTAAAGTTAAAAGTGGCGTTAAATTGTCTTATATCTTCTGCTCCCTAACAGCTTTATCAAGGGACTTAAAATATCTGACAGAGCATGGCTTTAGATTAGATAAAGTCATAGGTTTTGATATGTTTCCTTTTTCCTCTCATGTAGAAACTTTGTGTTTACTTACTAAAGAGTAAGACAAAAATCTCTTTACCATAAAAAAAGCTTGGAAAATTACAAGCAAAAGTCCATGGAATAAGCCTTTTGGGTTTAAAAAAGCGCTTATTTATGGCATAATAACGCGTTATTTTTATTATAAGGCAATAACAATGATTGATAATTTACTTCAAACCGTAGACGAGTATGTAAATCTTGTAGGCGGTTTTTTATGGACATATATCATTATTGCAGTATTGATCCTTTTAGGTGTGTTCTTTACTGTTAAAACTAATTTTGTTCAAGTTCGCTACTTCTTTGAGATGTTCCGTGTATTACGCCACGGTATCACAGGTCACAAGACAAAAGGTAGAGAAATCAGCTCTTTCCAAGCTTTCTGTATTAGTACAGCCTCTCGTGTAGGTGTAGGTAACATCGCTGGTATTGCAATTGCAATTACTGTAGGTGGTCCTGGTGCTATTTTCTGGATGTGGGTAATTGCTGTTATTGGTAGTGCTACAGGCTTTGTTGAGAGTACTTTAGCTCAGATCTATAAGGTACCTTTCAAAGAGGGTGGTTACCACGGTGGTCCTGCTTACTACATTAAAAATGCTTTAAAGCAACCTTGGGTAGCAGCTTTATTCTCAGTTTTAATTACTATTACCTTTGCATTAAGCTACAACTCTGTACAGTCAAATACCATTGCACAATCACTAGAAGGTGCTTTTGGTTTTGAGCCATACATTACAGGTTTAGTTCTTTGTGTATTTACCTCCATGGTTATCTTTGGTGGTGCTCACAGAATCGCACGTGTAACTGAGTTCTTAGTGCCAATTATGGCAACTTTATACTTAATCATTGCTGCAGTTATTTTCTTTAAGAATATTTCAGCTGTTCCTGCAATGTTTACCTTAATCTTCCACGATGCTTTCAACCCACAAGCTGCTATCGGTGGTGGTTTTGGTGCAGTGCTATTAACTGGTATTAAGCGTGGTTTATTCTCAAACGAAGCTGGTGAAGGTTCTGTACCTAATGCAGCAGCTTGCGCTGTAACTAGTCACCCTGTAAAGCAAGGTTTAATCCAAGCTTTTGGTGTGTTCGTGGATACTTTAGTAATTTGTACTGCTTCTGCTGTGATTGTATTACTTTCAAACAAGTACGAAATCGGCAGTGATTTAACTGGTATTAAGATTGTTCAAAACTCTCTTTCAAGTCAGTTAGGTCAATGGGCTTGTTACTTCATGACCTTTACTATTACTTTATTTGCATTTAGCTCTATCATTGGTAACTACTACTATGGTGAGGTAAACGTTCAGTTCTTATCTAAGAATGCTTATGTAATGACAGCCTTTAAAGTATTTGTTGTTGGCATGGTGTTCTTTGGTTCATATGCTTCTTTAAGTCTAGTATGGGATTTAGCAGATTTATTCATGGGTCTTTTAGCTATGACTAACTTATACGCTATTGCAAGACTTGGTAAATATGCTTTCATGGCTCTAAAAGATTACACCTCACAACAAAAAGCTGGCATCAAAGAGCCTGTATTCAAGGCTTCTTTAATGAAAGATCAAGCTGGTGTTGCTGCTTGGGGTAACGAAGAGCAATTCTTTAAAGAGAATTTCTCTGATACCCAGTCTAAATCTGCTGATTATCAGCATTTAGTACAAAAGTAATTCAAAAAGATAATTTCTTTTAAAGTTGCAAAGCTATGCAACTAGTTCAAAATCTCCTCACCTCAAAATGAGGAGATTTTTACATCAAGAAAAGACATGTAAGGCTATTCTTTTTTACAGATCACTTTGTGACCTCTCCTTGCCCAAATTCCTTTGTAGTACTTTTTTGATCTAGCTTAAAAAAAGTAATCCAATTAACAGATTAACAAGTTTCTTTTTGCTATATTGAGACAGTATGTGAAAGTTTTTTTAGATCCCAAAAGCGGAGAACTATCGTGGAATACGGCACACAGCTAGTGTCTTTATGTGTGGTGTTACTTATCACCATTGAATTCTTCCAATACCGAAGATTAAGACTGTTTTCAACGAGATTATTTGCAGGCTTCTTATTCTTAACTATCTTTTCAATTTCATTTGAGATTTTAAGCTCTTATTCACTAAGAAATCCTCAGTTTTTCTCCATTGCTTTAAGTAGATTGATAAATCAGCTATATATAGGCTCGTTAATCATCATTACTTACTATATTTACCTATACATCGATTTAAAGACCAAACACAATAGACCGTATTCTGTATGGGAATTTACCGCAAGAACAATTCCTTTAGTAATAGGTATCATAGGGTTACTTTTTGGAACCCTTGAATACCACTCTGATTTTGATGGCATGTATTCTTATGGCTCTGTAGTAGATATTGCTTATATTATCTGTCCTATCTACTTAGGCTTGATGTTATTGTCCATAATTTTAGCTATTAAAAACAGAAACACTGCAATCATCATTAAATATGACTGTTGCTATTGCTTATGCTCAGGCCTTGCCATTGCAATTTATCATTACTTAACACCAACCTCTTCATACTTTAGTTTAGCTTTAGTTTTATTTGTAATTTACGTTTATATCTCTTATGAGAATACAAAGGAGAATGAGGATAAAGAAATCAGAGGTATTTTGTCCCGTAATGCTTTTGAAGCTACCTTAAAAGAGTTATATGGTGAGCAAAATCATTTCTGGGTAATATCTTTCTCCTTACAGAATATTGCTTCAATGACAGCAACTTATTCTCAAGATACATGTATCGATTGTATTGAGAAGTCGATTAAATCAATTCCAGATTTTAAACATCGCAATATTTTTAGAATTTCAGAATATACCTTTGGTTTTGTGATCTTTAAAAAAGAAGAGCTTGATGATTGGTATGCAAGATATAAGGTATCTGATAAAGCTTTAACTATTCAAGATAGTAATATTGAGCCTTCATATTTTGTGTGTGCCATTGAGTGTCCTAATATTGCCCCAGATCTTGATGCTTATGTTTCCTTATTAGATTTCTGTAGACAAAATTTTGATGCTCAAAATGATCACTCAATGTTCATTTTAGATAAAGATACAGCTCAGAAGAGAGATTATTTATTAGGTGTTGAAAAGCTTATCCAAAAAGCAATTGACAATGATGGCTTTTCAGTGGTTTATCAGCCTATTATCAACTCTAAGACTGGCAAATGTGAGTCTGCAGAAGCCTTAGTTAGAATCAAAGACACTAAAACTTATGGCTTTGTCTCCCCTGAAGTATTTATTCCTCTTGCTGAAAGAAAAGGTTTAATCAGTAAGCTTGGCGATCAAGTTTTCTTTAAAGTATGTCGCTTTGCAAGAGAAGCAAGACTTGTAGAGCGCGGTATTAAATACATTGAGGTAAATCTATCAGGTATTCAAATTGCAGATCCTACTTTAACTTATAGATTACATCAATGCGTAAAAAGCTTTGCGTTAGATCCAAGTTTTATCAATATCGAAGTGACAGAAACTGCAGCTGTAACCTCCGGTAAAATCGCAGCGGATAATGTCGATAAATTAAAAAAACTAGGTTATCGTTTCTCCATGGACGACTTTGGTACTGGTTATTCAAACTTCTCTCAAATTGCAGAAATTGCTTTTGACTTAATTAAACTAGATAAGAGTTTAATTTGGCCTGCCTTTGATGAAAATAAAGAAAGTGCAAAAGCAAAAACCGTGCTAATTGCTTGTATTCAAATGATTAAGACCCTAGGCTTCAAGATCGTAGCTGAAGGTGTAGAAACTCAAGAACAAGCAGAATTCTTAACTAAGCTTGGGGTGGACTATTTACAAGGCTATAAGTTCTCAAAACCTATAAGCCCAAGAAGCTTTGTAAAATTTATTGATGTCTTTAATAAGGTACCAGAGCCTTTAGGTGATGGTGGTATTATTGAAGAGTAGTCAATTCAATATAGATTTAATAAAGCTTTAAGAAACCGAAAATAAAAACTATTGCATTGGAGTTTCTTTATTTTAATGGCGTGTTTTTTGCTATGATACTCATTAAATACCTCAAGATAATTAGACACAAACAAGGTTTGCAATGAAAGACATTCCAATTGGCATCAGTAGTTATAAGCAAGCTATAGATGAGCATTTTTTATTTGTTGATAAAACAAAAGAGCTTTTATATCTAATAAAAAAACAAAAATTTGCCTTTTTCTCTCGTCCTCGACGCTTTGGAAAGTCCATCACCTTAGATGCCATTGAAACTTTATTTACTCAAGGTTTAGATCCGTATTTTAAAGGAACTTATATTGCAGAAAACAATGAGGATGGAACACCTCGTTGGGATGAATCGGTATTACCTGTAATTAGAATAGATTTTTCTGGTTTTGTAGCTAATTCTCTCGAAGATTTTAGGAAGCTATTTGTAGCTTTACTAAATAGCTATTGCGAGAGTTTCAATTTAGCTCCAGTTAAATTAAAAGTAAATATCGCTCAAGCCTTTGAAGATTTTAATAAGTCTCTAGTTGATAAATTTAAAAAACGGTATGTTTTGCTCATCGATGAATACGATGCACCTTTAAATGCTTTAATTGACAGAGCACAAGACTTTGAGAATTTTAGACTTGAGATAAGATCTTTTTACTCAAAAATAAAAGAGCCTAAGATCAGTGGCAACATAAGGTTTATGTTAGTAACAGGTATTACTAGATTTAAAGATGTGTCTATATTCTCAGCTGGAAGTAATATCAAAGATATTTCCTATAATCCAAATATTGCAACTATAGTAGGTTACACAAAATTTGAGATAGAAAACTATTTTAAAGAATACATAGATATAGCAATAGAAAAGTTGTATGGCTGCAAGTTGTCAGATCTTAGCAAGGATGATTATCAAAAATATAAGAGTGATCTGCTAGATGCTCTTGCTCAAAATTATGACAACATTTGTTATGATTCTTTGGGTAAACAAACTGTCTTTTCAACTTGGTCAATCAATAACTTCTTTTGTGATGTAACAGATCTTGATGAAATAGCTTTTGACGATTACTGGTTTGAAAATGGTGGTCTGCCTACCATTTTAAGAAAATATCTGCAAAATCATTTAGTTGACTTTAGTGCCTTAAAACAAAAAGAGATTGTAATTGGTAAGGATGACTTCATGAATCCAACTGCATTACAGTCAATGGATTTAAATGTTTTGATGGCTCAAACAGGATATTTATCCTTAACTAAAGGCTACAAATTAAGAAGTGGTGCAGTACTTTCTATTCCAAACAATGAACTTAGACGTTCTCTTTCAAGACTTGCTTCAACAAGTGTGTTTGGACAATTTTTTACTGAATCCATGCAAAGGATAGGATCTTTTTTACAAAAAGCATCTGCTCATGATCTATTCGATAAATTCAATGAAATCCTAGCTAAAATTCCAAGAAACAACCAGCTTTACAATTTTGAGAATGAGTATGCTGTAAAAACAGCTATTCAAACCTTTGTCTTAGGTGCAGGAATTAACTGCTATCGTGAAGTTTATGAAAGCAAAGGTATTCCTGATTTAGTCATTGAGCTTAGCGATAAAATCATCGTGGTAGAATTTAAGTACACAAAAGATTCAAGTACAGTAGATGCAATGCTTTGTGATGGAGTAAATCAGATAGTATCTCAAGACTACGGACAATCTTTTGATTGTGAAAAACAACGATTAAGACTTGCTGTTGTTTATGATGCAAATGAAAAAAAGCTTGTAGCGTTTAAAGAGTGTTAAATAATTGCACTTGGTTGGAAAATATAAATGGTGATTGCTCACCATTTATATTTTAAGATATGATTAAGACTCTAGTCCGTTATACTCAAGAATAACTTTTCTGTCGAAAACTCTTTCGCAGTAACGGCACTTCATATAGACATTATCGCCTTCTGTTGTGATCTTAAATCTTGCGTTAGCATCATCCTCTTCATTAGTAATGCAGTTACTGTTAGGGCATTTGAAAACACCTACAGTCTCGTGAGGGAGTCTTAACTTATACTTATCAACTACTTTGTAATCTTTAATCTGATTGATAGTTGCACTTGGAGCTAGTACTGCAATTTGCTCGGTTTGAGCAGGTGAGAATACCACGTCAGAAATCTTAATGATGTCTTTATGACCAAGTTCACCAGAGCGTAGATTAAAGCCTACGGTTAATTGATTGTTCTTGCTTAGGAACTTAAACATACGAATGATGTTAATAGCCTGACCTGGAGTAATATGATCAATTACAGTTCCGTTTGCAATAGCTTCTACAAGGAGCTTTGACTTGTTGTTATCAATATGAGCTTCTGACATACTTAAATCTCCTTGTTTAATACTAATGATAAGATAGCTTCACGAGCATAAACGCCGTTAGCAGCCTGCTTAAAGTAGTAAGCATATGGGGTATCATCCACAGAAGATACAATCTCATCGATACGTGGAAGAGGATGTAAAATCTTCATATTTTCTTTAGCATCAGCTAATGCTTCTGGAGTCAAAATGAACTTTGACTTTAAGTGTTGATACTCAGTCTCATCAAAACGCTCTTTTTGAACTCTTGTCATATATAGAATATCAATCTTAGGCATAACTTCCTCAAGACTTGTATGAACTGAGAAGGTAATACCGCGACGAGTTAAATCGTCTAAGATGTACTGAGGCATTGCTAAAGATTCTGGGGATACAAGGTAAATTCTTGCATTATATAAAGATAGAGCTTCAGCTAAAGAGTGAACGGTACGACCGTACTTTAAGTCACCTACAAAAGCGATAGAAATATCGTCAAGTCTACCTTGAGTCTCTTTAATGCTGAATAAATCTAGCATAGTCTGTGAAGGGTGCTGATTTGAACCGTCACCTGCGTTGATTACAGGAACTGGAGAAATATCAGCAGCAAGTCTTGCTGCACCTTCTTTATTGTGTCTTATCACTAAAGCATCGGTGTATGAGGTAATAATTCTCATAGAGTCCATAAAAGTCTCACCCTTCTTTCCTAAAGAAGTGTTGCTTGCATCAGAAAAACCGATAACTCTACCACCTAAACGCTGAATAGCTGTTTCAAAGGAAAGTCTTGTTCTTGTAGAACCTTCAAAGAAAGTTACACCAATGAGTTTATCTTTTAATAAATCATTACGTGGATGTGCTTTTAATTCAAAAGCTGTTTTTAAGATAAGTTCGATATGATCTTTTGAAAATTCAGATATTGAAATAATATCTTTTTGGAAAAGAGGATTTGTCATATTCTGTCCCTTACACTGAGTGAAAACCAGTAAGAACGGGGACGCATTCGCTTTTCAGGCGCGTTGCGTTTTGTCGCTGTTCCTGAAAGCCGTATTATACTCTAATTAAGCAAAATTTAGGTAAGCAAATGAAAAAATAATATTGCGACAACATGAAAATAATGTTTAGAAAATTACTAACCAATCTAAGATTCATGACCAGTTCTGTATATCTCCTGCGCATAGCTACATTCAACCTCTACTTCTTGAGCATTATCATCGTAAGCAGAGATTGATTTTAGAAGATTGCAAATAAAATATTGTTTTATCTCATGCATGAACAGTTAATTAGATAATGGTGTAAATAATGTAAAATTACAAATGTGCTAAGAATTGGGTGTGCAACTAACAGTATAAAAATTCCTAATACACCTTCAGTATATACATAGTTTGGCAAACAACCGTGACTAATAAAATCATATAGGTTGTACAAAAATCCAGGAATATAAAACAATAAAAAAATATAAAGAATAACTTTAAATACTCTTTTTATTACTTTCATCTTTTTCTAACCTCGGATAATTTACATTACTTACCACAGAACTTAGCTGATAAAGATTGTTTTTCAACTTCAGAAAAAATCAAAAAGTCTTCTCCTTGATTGGTTTGTTTTCTAAAGATATTGAAACAATCATTGTTTACTTAAGTTTTCAACTTTTAAAGTTGGAAACTTGAGTTTATATAACGTTAGAGAAAAATACCATGAAATAATCTTCTAGGCAGAGAAAAGAGCGTATTTGATAGTCAATTTTTTTTGTGAGCTAGAATTACATTCTGAATATTCAATTTTAACTTTAAACAAAGAGAATTTAGAAATAATAGAACGTAGTAAATTCAATTATTACTCTTTGACAATCTGCGAGTAAATTATGTCTTCTTGCTTTCTTAATTCAACTTATGCCTAAACAAGTAGGTTGCAAGTGATAAAGATAAGATACTCATAATCACAAGCGGAATTTGCAAATCTATGATATCTAATAGAGTTTTACCTTCTAAATATAACTTCCAAATACCGTTGATACCATAATAGGCAGGATTTATATAGGACACATATTTAAATAAAGCAGGCATCGCTTCAACCGAGGTAATAAGACCTGAGGTTAAGATTAGTAAGATAGAAAAGGTAAAGCCTAAAATCAAAGACTGCAAGGTGGTGTTTGATAAAGTAGAAATTGAAAGCCCAAGTCCCACGATAGTAAAACTAAATATTAAGATCTGACTTACCACATCTATTAACCTACCGCGTAGTGGGATCTCAAAATAGAAATAACAGATGCTAATTAAAATTAGTGACTGCACTATAGCAATGATAATAGGTGGAAGCGCTTTGCCTAGAAGTAACTCTAAAGGTCTAGCTGGAGTCATGATCATCATGTCATAAGAGCCTTCTTCTTTTTCACGGGTTACACTAAGGGCGGATAACAGTAGCACTTGAATAATGGATAGTGCAAGGCACATACCTATGAGCACCGTGTATCTTGTGTAGTTGTTTTCATTAAACAAAAATTGAGACTCAATGGTTAAAGGACTTTTAGCAAAGTATTGTTGATTTAGCATCTCAATAATTTGGCTAACATATGACAATGCTGTATTTGTCGAAGCTGTATTTCTTGCATCCATCATGATGTTGATTTTATGAGTGTTATCAAAATCTGCATCAATAAAAATCGCAATCAAACTAGTTTGAGAGTCAATGCTTTGCTGCAAGCAATCAATCGAAGTACATTGTTTATCAAGTTCAAATCTTTGAGTGTTTTTAAGTGTCTGCTCAAATTCATAACTTAGCTTACTATTTGATTGAGATAGAAAAGAGTATGGAATATGCTCAAGATGGAAAGAGGCTCCATAACCAAAAATCACGCACTGCACAATAATCGGTGCAATTAGAATGATCCTAGATTTAGGATCTTTTAAAATAGTTAGAATTTCCTTTTTTATCAAAGCTAAAATTCTAAAATATGAATTTTTTAATGGCTCTAAGATCATTTTTTCAAATCCTTCTTAACTTGTTTAACAGCTAAAGTAAAAAAGGCTAGAGTAAACAGAATTTGTACCACTAGATTAAATAATAAATAACTAGATTGTCCACCTGAGAGCATACTAATTCTCAAAGCTTTAATCTCATAAGTGGAAGGTAGGATTTGACCTATAAGTCTTATGAAAAACTCAACTGCTCGTAAATCAAAGATGAGTCCTGACAGCATTACGGTAGGTAAAAAGCCTATAATGACTGCACTTTGTACGCAAATAAACTGTGATTTAAATTTTGCAGAAACAAGACAACCTAAGCAGATCATTTCTAAAGCATATATGCAAAGACTTAACAACAAGACAAAGATATTTCCTCTTATAGGAATATCGTAAATTAGTTGACCTAATATCAATACAATTGCCATTGACCACAATGACAACAGATAGTAAACAACGATTTTAGAGAGTACTACACATAAAGCAGTAGCTTTGGTGGTGATTAGCGTTTCAATAGTATTTCTGTCATATTCTCTGGCAATTAAAAAACTTCCCATAAAGATACATAGTAAGGTTAGGATACTTACATATTGACCTGGCATAATAAACCATACAGATTCATTAGCTTCGTTAAACCAGTTTCGTGCTTCAATTTGAAGGTAGGGCAGATCTTTTGAATTGATAAGCTTATTTAATGCAAGATTTAAAGTATTACTAATATAAGAGTAGCTTAAAGATGCTAGTTGAGATTGACTGCCGTTAAGATAGATCATGACTTTAGCTTGTTTATTATCAAGCTTATTACTTAAGTTTTTAGGAAGATACAATAAAGCAAATACTTCTCCGTCATTAAGTAACTTTTGCGCACTTAAAAAATCCTGAGTTTGAGTTACCTCATAATAGTCTGAGCCTACAAATTCATTGACGATAGTTCTTTCAACAATTGAAGTGTTATAGGTGCAGATAGCAAGCTTTACAGGCCTTACATCCATCCTGATGGCTGAGCCATAAATAATTACTAGTAGCACTGGCAGTACAAAAGCTAAGACAAACATAGATTTGTCTTTTAGAAGTTGCAAATACTCCTTTTTAATTAAGATCCACAAGTAATCAAGCATGCTTTGCCTCCTGATTTCTAGAGCTTAAAATCAAAGAAACAAATTTCTCTTGTATGCTAATGCGCTTGCCTTCTATTCTACAAATGGTATTAGGTGAGCCTAAAACTAGTATCTTACCTTGATCTTGAATTAAGAAATTGTCACAGTATTCAGCTTCTTCCATAAAGTGGGTTGTTACCACTACGCAAGTACCAGAGGTTGCAAGTTTATTGATTAAATACCAAAAGTTTCTTCTTGCTAAAGGATCGGCACCAGAGGTGGCCTCATCTAAAAAGAGAATTTTAGGTTTATGGATTAAAGCGCAAGCCATCGACAGTTGTCTTTGGATGCCAAAAGGTAGATTTTCGCTGTTAATATTTTTGAATTCTTCTAAATTAAATTCAGTTAAAAGTTCACTGATGCGTGCTTTTAAAGCTTTTGGTTTTAACCCATAACTTAATCCAAAGTATTCAAGGTTCTGATAGACACTTAGTTTTCGGTATAACGAGAACTTCTGTGAAACATAACCGATAGTAGCTCTAG
Source organism: Pseudomonadota bacterium (assembly GCA_023460615.1). GTDB lineage: Bacteria > Pseudomonadota > Gammaproteobacteria > Enterobacterales > Succinivibrionaceae > Succinivibrio. Next base: position 12,486 of record JAEWPL010000004.1, read on the forward strand.
CATCATGTTTTGCATGAGCTAAGTTAAAGCCGTTAATGGTAACCTCTCCAAAGGTAGGCAGGCTTAAAGCGCAGATCATTCTAAAGGTGGTAGTTTTACCTGCTCCATTTGGTCCTAAAAGCCCAAAGATTTCACCTTTGTGAACTTTAAAGGAGCTGTCATCTACTGCCACAAAATTGCCAAAACACTTCTTGATATTACGGGCAATTACAACTTCAGATCTTGTATCTAAATTTAGATTTGAAGTATCTTGTTCGTCCTTTTTATCACTTATTGTAAGTTTACTGTTTGAGGTTTCTATAATCTCTTTTAAAGCTTGGTGAATATAGACATCTTCGAGGATAGGTTTTCTATTTTCAAGCTCTACTTGCTGGTTAAAATGAGCTTGTAAGTACTGTTTTAAACTCTCAATAGAGCAATTACTTGAAGTTAGAATATCAATACGACCTAAACGTGGACAGATATCTAAAATAGGAGAAGCGCTATCGTCTCTAAAGGTTAAGTGCAAAGCTTTCTTTAAAGCTATTTGATAGTTGTCAGTTGCAATTTTTAAACTGAAAGTTTGCTGTTGTAGCTTTTGAAGTAAATCCTCTTTACTGCCTTGTAATAAGAGTTTACCTTCATTTAGCATTAACACTGTATCGCAAAAATCCGCTTCCTCAAGATAAGCAGTTGAAAAGATGCAGTAGCCTTGAGCTTCCTTTAAGTAGCTTTTGATGATTTCCCAAAGCTCTTGTCTAGATACAGGATCAACGCCTACGGTAGGCTCATCTAAGATAAGAATTTTAGGCCTTGCAGCAATGGTACAGCATAAAGCTAATTTCTGCTTCATGCCACCTGATAAAGCACCAGCCTCTCTATCTTTGAATTTGAGTAAATTAACTTTTGAAAGTAACTTTAAAAGATAGTCTTCACTTTCTTTTAGCTTTAAACCTCTAAGTCCTGACAAAATAGTTAAATTGTCCCAAACAGTAAGCTCCTCATATAAACCTAAAGTCTGTGACATGTAGCCTACGTCTTTTGAAAATTCAGCCTTGGCCATATCAGGCTTTTGACCATTTAGTTGTACCTGTCCTTTAAAGGGGATCACTCCTGCTAAGATTTTTAGCAAAGTTGACTTGCCAGCACCGTCAGGTCCTGTAAGGCAAATTAAGTGACAATCACTTTCAATGGCTAAATTAAAGTTATCAAACACTAAATGCTGCTTTCGATTTTGAGTTTGATAACTCTTTGAAAGTCCGATTGCGTCAATAATCTTAGTCATAGAAAACCGTTACTGTTAAGATCCACAATGAAAGTAAATTAAGCGTATAGCTTATTTCTCGTTAAAGATAACTGATACTGGTTGTCCTAAACGTAAGAGATTGTCAGGATCTTTAACATCTACTCTAACCTCATAAACTAATGAAGCTCTAAGTTCTTCAGTTTGAACAGTTTTTGGAGTAAACATTGCAGTATCACTGATATAAGCTACAGTACCTTCAAGCGTCTGACCTAAAGAGTTATCAACCGTTGCTTTAGCTCCTATCTTAATGTTTTCAAGTTGTACTTGAGTTGCATACACTCTTACGCGTTTTTTATCGAGCATGGACAGTTCAAATACATAAGATGAAGGTGAACTCATATCACCAACTTCATTTTTACGTGTTCTAATCACGCCATCAAAAGGTGCTTTAATCACGCTTTGGCTGTCCTTTTGATACTCAAGATATTCTTTATTAGCAATACAACCGTCATATTCAGCTTTGGCTTTTAGAATATCCTCCACACGGTTACCTTTAGTTAATTTAGATAGCACCGCTTTTGCTTCATCAAGTTGACCTTTAACTTGTTTCATAGAGAAATAAGCATCGTCACGTTGCTGCCTTGAAATTGAGCGCGATTTTAAAAGGTTCTCATATCTATCATAAGTACGAGTAGCCAATTCAAGTTTATTCTCTAGAGTTTTGACATTAGCTTTCGCTTGGTTGATATCTTCAACTCTAAAGCCTGTGGTCATTTCATCTAAGCTAGCTTTAGCTTTTATACATTGTTGCTCTTGTATAGCAATTTGATGCTCTAAAGCTTTAGTATCAAGTCTTGCTAATACGGTACCAACAGTTACTTTATCTCCTTCATCTACGTAAAGATCTTGAATTTTGCCAGAGCGTTCAAAAGACAAGGCCGCTTGTCTAATATCCACAAGTCCATGTACTTTGTTGATATCACCTTGACCCTGATAAGTAGTTACTAAGGCAAAAGCTAAAACTGCAAGAGTAATACCTCCTGCTGCAATTAGTAATTTCTTATTCATCATTAAGCTCCACCTTCAGAAAGTTTGTCTCTTTAATTTGATCTTTTAGTAATTGTATAAATACAGAGAAATTCATCATCGGATCTTGGTCTTTAAAGCAGGTTGAGGTGTAATTGGTTGTAAAAAAGACAGAGTAGATAATCGTAAAGTAAAACTGACTAGAGGTTTTTGATAACTTAAGTCTATTACCAATTTCTTGCCAGAGCGTTTTTAAGTTACTTAAAACCTCATGCTCCCAAAGGTTTGCAATTGCTTCATCATGTACCGCCTGCGCTGCGATCATGACGATAAATTGCTTTAACCTCTGCTGTCTTGAGATTTGCTCAAGCCTCGATAAGATCTCTAACAAAGCTTCTTTTTGATTTTTATATTTATCTATATCAATTTTTAAAAACAGATCTTTGTTGTGATTAAACTGATAATTAAGACAAGCTTTTAACAATTCAAATTTGTCTTTAAAGTATAGATAAATAGTAGAGCGCGCTATTCCCATTTTGTCAGCTATGTCCTTAAAAGTGGTTTTCTCATAACCTAAGGAAACAAACACGCTGATAGCGCTTTCTACAATGGCATTTAACTTTTCTTGTTTTTGCTCTTTAGTGATCTTCATATTTAAAA
>JAEWPL010000005.1 GCA_023460615.1 Pseudomonadota bacterium
TACAAGGATTTGTGCAATTGCATTCTTTGCTGATGGATTTTGTTCAATATCATAAGCATGCTTCATTGCCTTCAAGAAATCTTGAGGGTGATAGTATGAAATGTATTGAATCGCATCGCATACTGATTCGATAAAATCAGCAGTTTTAATCAATGTTGTCATGTTAAGACATTCCTTCAATTAAACTAAAATTAAAGACTGCGTCTATTATAAACGATAATGCTAAGTTTGCTATTAACAAGATTACTTTTTGTGTCCTATATGGACAAAAATTACAAAATTACGCCATAAGGAAAGCTTTTAGATTATTTTGATTTAACAAAATACCTACTAATCTTATGTTCTAGCTCAAAATTTGATTACTAAAACTTAATAAAAAAGCTATTGTGTCGTTATAATAGAAAAGAATACATGATATTGAGATTGAAAAATGATTATAACTATCGCGGTAATTTTTGTACTTTTAGCTACTTTCTTGCTTATCATCTTTAACATGTACAGTGACTATGTTGCTCGTCGTGAACAAGATTCAAGACTTATTGCTGCAAAGGCAAGAAACATTATTGCTGAGTGTGAGGAATTATTATTAAATCAAGCTCAAGTTGTATTCTCCAAAACCTTAGTGCTTGTACTTCACTATCGTATTATTAGAGCTTTAAAAAAGCGCGCTATCGATCCTAAAAATCGTGAGGAAGTAAAAGAGCGTATTGCTAACGAAGAAAAACTAATTGCTGAAATTAAAACTAATTATAAAGAAGCAAACGCTTTTAAAACTCCTGATAACGACATCATGGCTTTAACCCAACTTAGAACCATTCGTCGTTTAAGAGCTATCTTAAAGTCAGAGTTATCCTCAGGTATTCCATTAAATCCTAATTTAATTAACAAAGAAGACCGTCGTCTTTACATCCTAGTATTAAAAGTAAATATCTCTAACTTAATTCAGAAAGTGTTTGAGATGAAACGCCTAAAGCAATTAGGTACCTGCAAACAACTGATTGAAAAAGGTTTAGGAGTAATTAAAGCCTCAGGTGTAAAAGATGGTTGGCTTACCGAAAAAGAAGATTTACTGTCAAACCTATTAAATGGTTTAACTGAAGAAAAGAAAGAGAAACCACAAGAAGAAGCTGATGCTAATGGTCAAGGTCTTGCAAATAAAGACGATCTTGATGAAATCTTTGGTGATAAGAAGAAGTGGTAAAAACGTCTTTTGTAAAAAAGCCTTTGCTAACACAAAGGCTTTTTTTATTTTATTCACACTATAAATCTTACTAAACCTTAAGCTAATAGTGGATTTATGCTTTCTTGATGCTTTACTTACAACTTCATACATGTCATGTGCAAAATAAGCAAATTGCTTGCTTTAAGCTATAGCACAAAAACTTAATCTCTAAGTTCACAATTAAATTTAACTACTGATTACAAAAATAAAAAACCTTAACACTAACAATGAGCATTAAGGTTTTCTAAGACAGTTTAGTACTTATTATTCAGTAAGTAATGCATTCATAGCTTTAACAAAGGAGCTAGGATCTTTTAACGCACCTTGATCAGCTAGTAATGCCTGCTCATAGATTAACTGAGCATATTGAGCAAACTTAGCATCATCAGTTTGAGCAAAAGCTTTTTGAACTAGCTTATGAGTTGGGTTTAACTCAAGAGTGTACTTCTCATCAGGTAGTTTCTGACCTGAAGCCTCTAGTAAACGACGCATTTGCATAGTCATCATTCTTGAGGCATCTGAAATTACGCATGATGGAGAATCAACAAGTCTTGTTGAAACGACAACATCTTTAACCTTGTCACCTAAGGTCTTCTTGAAGCGTTCTACAAGATCTTTGTTCTCTGAAGCTACTGTCTCTTGCTGCTTCTTCTCTTCTTCACCAGCTAATTTACCTAACTGTAAGTCTTGAGAATTTGCACTTACAAACTGCTTACCTGCGTACTCAGAGATATTACCCATTAACCACTCATCGATGCGTTCCCACATCAATAGTACTTCAATCCCCTTACTCTTTAAGTTCTCAAGATAAGGTGAGTTTAGTGCAGCTTCATAGCTTTCTGCTGTGATGTAGTAAATCTTATCCTGACCTTCTTTCATACGTGAAATATAGTCATCAAAACTTACTGACAAATCAGAGCCTGAGTTATTTGTTGAAGCAAAACGTAATAGCTTTAAGATAGCATCCTTATTGTCATAATCCTCAACAGGACCTTCTTTTAGCACATTACCAAATTGCTTGTAGAACTCGGTGTACTTATCCTTGTCTTTAGCAAGATTGCCTATCATAGATAGCACACGCTTAGTTAAAGCTTTCTTTAACTTACGAGTTACAGCTGTCTCTTGTAATAACTCACGAGAAACGTTTAGTGGTAAAGCATTAGTATCTACAAGACCTTTTACAAAACGTAAGTAGTTTGGTAAGAAAGCTTCTGCTTTATCCATGATGAATACACGCTGAACATATAACTTTAGACCATGCTCAGTTTGACGGTTGTAAAGATCCCATGGAGCTTGCTTTGGAATATAAAGTAAGGAGGTATACTCTAAATCACCTTCTACCTTATTGTGAGCATGAGCTAGAGGATCTTGATAATCGTGGCTTAAGTGCTTGTAGAACTCGTTGTACTCTTCATCTTTAATGTCTTTTGGAGCACGGGTCCATAAAGCTTGAGCGTTATTTACCTGAGTATACTCAAACTTCTTTTCAGGCTCTTTAGGAGTCTCACCTTCTTTAGCCTCTGGTGCTGGCTCATACTTCTCCTCATATAACTCAACAGGTGTTGAAATATGATCTGAGTACTTAGTGATGCAATCACGTAGTTTCCAAGTATCTAAAAACTCTGTCTCGCTATCCTTAATGTGAAGGATGATTTGAGTACCACGGAATGGAACTGCTACGTTTTCTGAGGTAAAGGTACCGTTGCCTTCTGATTCCCAACGTACACCTTCAGCTTCACTTGCGTTTACGCTACGAGAAATTACAGTTACTTTATCAGCAACGATAAAAGAAGAATAGAAACCAACACCAAACTGACCGATTAACTGTGAATCACGTTTAGCATCCCCAGTTAAATTCTTCATGAAAGCTTCAGTACCAGACTCTGCAATAGTACCTAAGTGGCTGTTTGCCTCGTCTAGAGTCATACCAATACCATTATCAGTAATGGTTAAGGTCTTAGCATCCTTATCAGCTTTAATTTGGATCTTAAAATTAGGATCGTCCTTGATTAAATCAGGATTGGTCAAAGACATGAAGTGTAATTTATCAATTGCATCAGAAGCATTTGAAATTAACTCACGAAGGAAAACTTCCTTGTTTGAGTATAAAGAGTTAGCTAGTAAATCTAGCAACTTAGTAACTTGAGTTTGAAAGCCATGAACAGTAGCTGTCATCTTTAATACATCTCCGTTTTTAGTAATTAAAAACCTTACTGCATTTGAAGATGGGGGCTTTAAGTTATATTTTCAAGGGAGGAATTAAAAATTTAGAGAAAACTTTGGTAGCAAATGCCACCAAAATTACATATCACGTCGATAGTTTAAAGATAAAGCTAATGTATTACCATCTACGGAGCCTAACTCTCCACCTAAAGGCACACCTGTTGCAATTCTAGTAACTTTAATCTGATGCTTTTTCACCATATTAGCAATGTAAGATGCTGTAACATCACCTTCTACGGTATGGCTAGTAGCTAAAATCACTTCCTCAATGTCAGCCTTTTTAATTAAGTCATCTAAATCATTTAAATGTAACTCATTTGGACCTACACCATCTAATGGGCTTAAGTGACCGTGCAATACAAAGTAAGTTCCACTAAAGCTTGCACTAGCTTCAATAGCAACTACATCAGAGGGAGTTTCAACCACGCATAAAGCTTTAGAAGCTTTTCTTTTAGAGCTTTCACACAAAGCACAAAGCTTGTTTTCTTCATCAGTATAGTTGTGACATTGTGGGCATAAGGCTACATTTTTTAAGGCAGTAGAGATTGCCTCTACCATTGAGAGACCTTCCTCTCTTTTTCTATCTAAAAGATAGTAAGCAATTCTAGTAGCACTTACAGGTCCAATGCCTGGCATGACCTGTAGTGCTTCAATCATTTTATCAAGGAGATTACTTGAGGACATCTTAGAAAGGTAATTTCATGCCAGGAGGTAATTGCATACCACCAGTTACAGCAGATAATTTCTCTTTAGATTGCTCTTCAATGCGACGTTGTGCATCATTGAATGCAGCTGCTAATAAATCCTCTAAAATATCTTTATCGTCAGTGAATAAAGAATCGTCAATTGAAACACGACGAACCTCATGGTTACCAGTTACAGTAATTTTTACCATACCAGCACCAGACTCACCTACAACTTCCATCTTAGCGATTTCATCTTGAGCTTTTTGAAGACGCTCTTGCATAAGCTGAGCTTGCTTCATCATATTACCCATGTTAAACATGTAGTGGACTCCTATCTACATATAAATATACAAAAAGAAATTTTCGATATTATAATAAAGAATTGAATTTTGTTGTATCTTTAATTTTAAGATCATTTCCTTATGTCAAATATTAATCTCGATACCTTACAACTTGCAGCCTACATCGGATCTTTTGTGTTTTTTTGTACTACTCTAGGCTCAGGTTTTGTTTTCTTCTTTAAAAATTCTACTAAACCAATTTATATTCAAGCGTCCATGGGGTTTAGCGCGGGAATTATGATTGCAGCAAGTATCTTTAGCTTAATCATTCCTGCCTTAGATGCATCTCCTTTTGAAGGTAACTTAAAGTGTGTTCCTGTAATGATTGGTTTTACTTTAGGTGCCCTCTTTTTAATTGCGATTGATAAATCCTTACCACACTTACACTTAAACTCAAAAGTACCGGAAGGTCCAAAATCAAGATTAAGACGACACGTACTGTTATTTTTAGCACTTACTATTCACAACATACCTGAAGGCATGGCTTTAGGCGTGTCAGCTGCAGCTACTAATTTACACACTTCTACAATTGCTTCAACTTGTGTGCTTGCCTTAGGTATTGGTATTCAGAATATGCCAGAAGGTGCAGCTATCTCCTTGCCTTTTTTTGCAGGTGGTGTAAGTCGTTTTAAAGCTTTTATCTTAGGTTCAATGTCAGGTATTGTAGAGCCTATTGCTGCTATTTTAGTAGTAGTGTTATCCGATATCTTATCACCTCTGTTACCTTGGTTCTTAGCCTTTGCTGCAGGTGCAATGCTCTATGTAGTTGTAGAAGAGCTTATTCCTCAATCCCACAGTAGATATGATAATGATGAAGAGCCACATTCAGATGTTGGTACCGTATCTGTACTTATAGGCTTTCTTTTAATGATGTTCCTAGATACCACTTTAGGTGCTTAAAAAATGCCAGCTGATACCAGTCTTTTACTCATAGCCTTAATTTTAGGATCTTTTGTTTACATTTGTACAACACTAGGCTCAGCTTCAGTTTTTATCATCAAGCAAAGCACTAAACCTATTTATATTCAAATTGCAATGGGATTTAGTGCAGGCATTATGATTGCGGCAAGTATTTTTAGCTTACTTTTACCTGCTATTGAAAGCTCAAGTGCAGAAGGTTTTTCAAGATTTTTACCTGTTATCATAGGTTTTGTCTTAGGTGTTTTATTCTTAATTCTAATTGATAAGTCTCTTCCTCACTTGCACCTAAACTCAGACGTACCAGAAGGACCACACTCTCACTTAAAAAAGCAATTTTTGCTTTTTAATGCTTTAACTATCCACAATATTCCTGAAGGCATGGCTTTAGGTATCACGGCAGCAGCTTGCTACTCTCAAGGCAGTGGATTAGGAGCTGTACTTACCTTAGCTATTGGAATTGGCATTCAAAATATTCCAGAAGGTGCAGCAATTTCTCTTCCATTTTTTACAGGTGGCATGAAAAGACTTAAAGCTTTTGTACTTGGCAGTTTATCAGGTATTGTAGAGCCTATAGCTGCTGTGTTAATGGTAGTGTTAGCAGATCATTTAACACCACTTCTACCTTGGTTTTTAGCCTTTGCATCTGGTGCAATGCTCTATGTGGTAATTGAAGAGTTAATTCCTCAATCTCATGGCTATGACAGTGAGGTTAAAGAGCCTCACACTGATGTCGGAACCGTAAGTGTGCTCACAGGCTTTCTTTTAATGACCATTTTAGACAATCTTTTTTAGGCTTTAGCGCAGGACATTCTGCGCTAATTAAAGGCTAAATAGAGAATACTCTTGCTCCAACTAAGGTAGAGGCAAGTTTAGCTGCCATCATCAAACCATCACCTACTTTATCAAGTACAGAATAGTCTGACTGCTCTTTTTCAAGCACACTATAATCGTGCTCTTGATTTTCAGATAGCATAGCCATGCCTTCTTCAAAGCTGTTCTTGTTATCAGGCTTTGTTGCATCAACCTCGATAATATCTTCTTCACTTACAGTGCCTAAAATCTCTTTATTTGAAGGTTCAACACTTGCAGTAAAGAGTTCATTGGTATTTTTAGTCTTGCCGTTTTCGGCAAAGCTTAATGAGCTTATTACACTAGGATCTTTGGCTTTAGCTTGTAACAAAGATAAAGCTTTAGCAAAATCTACATCCTCGTCATTGCTACTAGTCTTTTGATTTTTCTTCTCTTTTTCATCTTGATCCTTTAAATTGTTGGTAATACCATCAAAATAAAGGCGATTTAAACTTAATTCCATAATAAAAATCCTCTGCAAAAATTGCCTTAAAAAGAATTTTTTTTAAGCTTTAAGAATAGTTTGCACTTATCGTGCCAAAAATAGAAAACCACACGCTTTTGGTGTGGTTTTTAAAGAAAGATTAGAAAAACTTTGATTAGTTTTGAATAATGAACTTGTCGGAGGTTAAACGCTCAAAGGTAACTTCCTCATAACCTTGAGCTTTATCTTTAGGATCTTGATCTACAAACTTGTAGTTGGTCTTTACCCAAGCTTTTTTAACTTCTACATTAGGAGCAAATTGAGATTTTTTGCAATCTGAATAAATATAGACGTTATAAAGATCATTGATATCTTTTAAGATAATAGGAGCTTCCTCACCTGAGGCAAATACATACCAGCCTTGAGTTAACCACTTAGTCTTATCAGTTCTAGCATGAATTGCTAAAGAACAATCTTCAGAGGTGTCATTACGCACATCAATCATGACATCAGCTAAAGCACTTGAGGATACAGCCATTAAAACTACAGCACTAATTAAAGCTGTCTTCATGAAAAACTCCTAACCATTTAATCTTTAAAAAACAAATTTATAGCTTTGTATTCTACTCTACAAAAATAGCTAAAAATGATAACTACTCAATATAATACTAATTTTTTGAGTTTTAAACTATGCCTTAATCAAAAATTACTCATAAATCAAAGCATTAAAAGAACAAAAAGGCGCATTTATCTGTCTATTACCTAGTAATACACTATGTTTTGTAGGTATCAAACAACAATTTGTTTTGAATAAACTTACTTTTACGTACAGTTAACTATTTGTTTTATAAGTATTTTAATTTTTACTATGCACTATATAGGTGCATACATTAATAGACCATAAAAATAGACATTTCCTTTTTATTTAATCTATGTTTTTATAAATACATTAAATTTAATAGTTGGAGTTATAAATGGCACTATACAAATCCGTTGCAGATTTAATTGGCAACACCCCTTTAATTGAGCTTACAAAAATTGAAGAGCTCTTTGGTTTAAAAGCAAAGATCTTAGCTAAATTTGAAGCTCAAAATCCATCAGGATCTGTAAAAGACAGAGCCGCTTTATACATGATAAAAGATGCTCTAGCTTCAGGCAAAATCAATAAAGACACTCAAATTATTGAGCCAACCTCAGGTAATACTGGTATTGGTTTAGCTTTAATTGGCGCTGCTTTAGGTTTAAAGGTAACTTTAGTATTACCTGAGACTATGTCTGTTGAAAGACGTAATATCTTAAAAGCCTATGGCGCTAACCTAATTTTAACTGAAGGTTCAAAGGGCATGAAAGGCGCTATTGAAAAGGCTTTAGAGATTGCCTCAGAAAATGCCAATACCTTTATCCCTCAGCAATTTGAAAACCAAGCTAATGCTAAAGCTCACTTTGAGACCACAGGTCCTGAGATTTGGAAGGATACTGAAGGTAAAGTGGATATCTTTGTTTCAGCTGTAGGCTCTGGTGGTACTGTAACTGGTACTGGTAACTATCTAAAGTTACAAAACAATAACATCAAAGTTGTAGCAGTTGAAGCAGCCTCCTCTCCTGTACTTCAAGGTGGTCAACCAGGTCCTCACAAAATTCAAGGTATCTCAGCAGGCTTTATTCCTAAGGTTTTAGATAGAACAGTAATCGATGAGGTGATTGGCGTTAAAGATGAAGATGCATTTGAATTTGGTAGAAAGCTTGCTGTAACAGAAGGCTTATTTACAGGTATCTCCTCAGGTGCAGCACTAAGTGCAGCTATTACTTTAGCTAAACGCACCGAAAATGAAGGCAAGACTATCGTGGTAATTCTTCCAGATAGTGGTGATAGATACTTATCTACAGCTTTATATCATCAAGATTAGTTAAAGATTTTTGTTTGATTGTTTATTATTCTAAGGAAATTATATGATTGAGAACACTGATCGTATCAATCAGGCTACCAAC
>JAEWPL010000006.1 GCA_023460615.1 Pseudomonadota bacterium
TACCACGGTAGCAGTAGCAACTGATTCTTTTAAGCCGTTTAAAGAACGGTCATTTAATGCATCGATTGCCATGATCCTACCCTCTAAATATTCTGTTTACTCTTTAAAATAGTTGATTAAATTATCTTTGTTAATTACTTATCGACTAATAAAGAAAAATCTTAAGGAAAAAATTAAAAAATTTTTAAATATTTTTTGATTAAAAAATAACTCTTTGTATTCTAGCAAAATTTTATGATTAATAATTCTGTAATTTGCTTAAAAATCAGATTTAATTAAAAAGTAACTCTAACTGTATTAGGACTTACTACTATGGCTTGAATTACTTTTTTAGATTTAGAATTTCTAACAGAAATTAAGTCGTTAAGTTTACCTTCCTCAAGGGCAACTCCTTGAGTTTTAATCTGCATATTAGCACTTACAGCTTCAATAGTTACGATATCACCTTTAGCAATCAGGCAAAGATCTGACTGTTTTATCACGTCACCTGCCCGAATATCTTTACGCACTTTTGCGCCTAAAATTGAGTTGAGATTAGTAACTGCTGAACTTGTATTTAGTCCTTCGTTAACATACTGTTTTGAAAGCAGATTAGAGGTAAGTATGGTTCCTTTAGGAATATTCTCTGTAGCAACTGTAGTAGGTCTTTGTACGATGACATTAACAGGAACTGATACTGTATAAGGATTTTCTTTACGAGAACAGATGATTTTTACGATATTACTTTTTTTAATTTGGTTTGAAGTAAGTTGAGCGGTTAAAAAGCCAGAGCACTTACCACCATAATTGCGGTTTGGATCTACTCTACTTACTTTAATCTCGTATTTAATATCTTCTTTGTTGTCTGCAAATTGAGCAAGCATGTATTGCTTAGCAACATTTTGTAAAAATTCAGCTTCTTGTACTGTAGCTTGGCACGTTTGGGAACTTAAATTAAAGAAAATTACTAAAACTACCGATACTAAAGCAAACGTTTTCACAAAAGTGCTCCTCAAAACGGACACGAACGAAAATAATGGCTAAACATAGCTACTAGGATAATAGCACAAATAGGTTGTAACCTTTGCAAAAAGAATTTTCATCAAGAATTTGCACCTTGATAATTTATTACAAATCATACTTAACTAACATTATCACTAAATTAGGTGTGATTTATTCCGCAAATTCTTAATTTTGTTTAGTTTTTTTTATAAAGCCTTATTATGCTAATAGTATCTGTACAAGTGTTTACATAAAAGTATTATCAAACTTGAGCGTGGTGAACAAAATGATTGGTGTAATGGATTCTGTCAATGAGTTAACCGAAGTTGTCGGTCAAAACAGAATGGAGTTGTTACTCTTTAAGTTATCAGGTTTACGTCAGTGTTACGGTATTAACGTTTTCAAGGTAAGAGAGATTTTACCTTGCCCTCATTTGACTGTAATGCCAAAACTACAGAAGTTTGTGATTGGTGTAGCTCACATTCGTGGTCAAACTATTTCAGTAATTGACTTAGGTTATGCCATCGGTGGTAGACCTAGCAAGGATATCGATAAGAGCTTTATTATCATTGCCGAGTATAACCGTTCTACTCATGCTTTCTTAGTATCTAGCGTAGAAAGAATTTTGAATATGAACTGGGATAAGATCATGCCACCTCCAAAGGGCGCTGGTGATAGCAACTACATGACCGCAGTAACAGAGATTGACGGTGAGTTAGTAGAGATCCTTGATGTGGAAAAAATTCTAGAGGAAATCTCTCCATCTAAGCTTAAAGAGCAGGATCTTGAAGAAGTTTATGACGATGAGTTTACTAAGATCATCAAAGAGCATAAGCCTAAAGTTTTAATTGCTGATGACTCTAAGGTGGCTTTAAACCAAGTTAGCTATGCTATGGAGAAGTTAAATCTTGAGGTAGTAAAGGCAAATGATGGTCGTGAAGCTTATGATTTATTAGTTGAAGCTGCAAAGAAGGGACAAATCTGTCAGCAATACGCAGTGGTAATTTCTGATGTGGAAATGCCTGAGATGGATGGTTACACCTTGTGTGCAAAGATCAGACAAGATCCTGCTTTAAAATCTTTGTATATCATCTTACATACCTCCTTATCTGGTGTCTTCAACTTAGGCATGGTAAGTAAAGCAGGTGCTAACGACTTTATTCCTAAGTTCAACTCTTTAGAGCTTGCTAAAGCTGTTAAGAAGGGTATTATTCTAACTAATGCAGGTCATAGTGGCTCAGATTTAATTATTGGTAAAGAAAATAAAAACTAATAATTAAAACTATCTATAATAAGCATATGGTGGTTTGTAGCACAAACCACCTAAAATATAAAAATAATAATTTGCTTTAAGGCATTGTGGTTATGGCATTTTTTAATTCTAAAAAGGATGACGATAAGCTTTTTCAAAGTAAGAGTAGTACTTTGAATAAAGATACAACAAAATCATCTTTAGGTACTAGTTCTTTTAGAAATCCTTTAAGATCTACACCACAGACAAACATTAACAGAACAGCGACATCGATTACAGATAATAGCGCTTTGGCAAAATTTGGTGCTAGTAAAGCTGCAAATCCTTCAACAGGAACTGGTAGTTTCTTTTCATCAACTAGCACTCAAGCTACAAGTGCAGGGCAATCTTCGACTTTTAATCGACCTTTAAGTTCAACAACTCAAGCAAGACCTTCAACTTTAGGAACTAGCACTGCAACTGCTACTGCCACCACTAGTTTTGCAACTCGAACCACTCAAAGTTCGACTACCACTGCAAGTGGTTTGTCTTCCTTTGCAAATAGATCCCTAAGCAGTACAGGTACTACTACAACTACTAGTAGTGCTTTAAATACAGCTACAAGACCTACTAGTTCTTTTACTACTAGCACTTTAAATACTAGTCGTGCGCAAAATACTACTGCAACTTCAAGCTTTACAAGTGGATTTGTAGCTAAGACAGCAGTTTCTAATGACGATATCGCTAAAAAGTTAGCAGAAGCTAAGAGCGCATTGTCTAATGTAAATAAAAACGCCTCAACTGATCCTGCAATCAATGGTGCTTTAAGTCCAAATCAGGAAGTAACCGATGTGCAATATCGTCGTTTTGCAGCTTTCATTGAAGAAAAATGCGGTATCGTTTTAGGTGTAGGTAAGCAATACTTAGTTAACTCAAGATTATCTAGTCTTTTAACAAAATTTAAATTACTAACTATTGATGAGTTAATTAACAAAGCCATGGAAGAAGTTCCTAACAATAAGTATCAAGAAGCTGTGGTAGATGCCATGACTACTAATGAGACTTTATGGTTTAGAGATACTTATCCATATTTAGCTTTAGAGAATATTATTCTGCCAGAGCTTGCAAAGCGAGCTAAATATCCTGTCAGAATTTGGTCAGCAGCTTGCTCCTCAGGTCAGGAGCCATATTCTATTGCCATGGTAATTCAAGAGTCTTTAGGTAAGATGTTACATGTTGATCCTAAACAAACTCAAATTATCGGTACTGATTTATCTCCTGAGATGTTATCTGTATGTCGTCGCGGTCAATATGATGCTCATGCGATGTCTCGTGGTTTATCTGCTGAACGTAAGAGTAAGTTCTTCAAACCAACTCATCACAATCCTAACATTATGCAAGTTGAGCATCGTGTAAAATCCATGGTTGAGTTTAGACCTATGAATTTACTTGGCTCCTATGCTTTAATGGGTAGATTTGATGTGATTTTCTGCAGAAACGTTTTAATTTACTTCTCTAATGAAGTAAAGGCTGAGATCTTAAAGAAACTTACCATGTGTCTAAATCCTGGCGGTTACTTAATCTTAGGCTCTACAGAAACTCTAATTGGCGTTGCTGACAAGTATGAGATGATGCGTTGTAATCCAGGCATTATCTATCGCTTAAAACCACAGAAGTACGCTTTCTAAAGAATTAAGATCAGCTTAGAGCTGATCTTAATTGTCAAAAAAATAACTCCTCATTTAAATTGTCTTTATCAAAAATTATCTTAAATTTCAAAGTGTTAAAAGGTGTTTAACTACTTGGCACAGATGTTGCTTTTAGATAAGTATATAGACAATTTTACGAATTTGACACTTGGAGATTTAATTATGGCTATAGGTTTTGATAAAGCATTTGGTGTTCATCAGTACACCATGGGCATTAGAAACCAGAGAGCTGAAGTATTAGCTGGTAACTTAGCTAATGCTGATACTCCAGGTTTTAAAGCTCGTGATTTAGATTTTAATATTGCTTTTAAACAGGCTGCAAATGTAAAAGAAACACCTATTGGCACCATGATTAAAACCAATGAAAAACATATGGATATGAGTGCTATAGCAGATGATCCTGAGCTTACTTTAAAGTATCGTTTACCATATCAAGCAGATACTGGTAATGGTAATACAGTTGAGGTTTCCTCAGAGAGAATGAAGTACATGAACAACAATCTTGAATATCAAGCAACTTTAAACTTTTTAAATGGACGTATTGCTAAATTAAAGAGTGCATTACGTACTAATGCTTAAGTAGGAGTTAAAAATGGGATTATTTAGAGTATTAGATATTGCAGGTACTGCAATGAATGCACAATCTGTACGTTTAAATGCTACCGCTTCAAACTTAGCAAACGCAGAATC
>JAEWPL010000007.1 GCA_023460615.1 Pseudomonadota bacterium
ACTATGGTGCTAGTAATTAAGGTACTAGCTATAACAGCTGAGAGTAAAAATTTATTCATAAATAATCTCCTAAAATTACCTAGGTATTATCCATGCAAATTTTTGACCCCCTTAAGTTAAGTGGCAAAAAGGGAGACTTAACTAAAATGAAAAAATTAACTTATTGATTTATAAGAGGTGATTTTTGCAAAAAAGTTGAAAAATAGTGATAGGCCCCCCTGCAAATTTTTGAGGATTTTTGGGGTAAATTGAAAATTTACTTATCAATATCGCTTTTAACACTTATAACTGAAAATTTATTTTTATCTGTAACTACAATTTCAAGTAGTTGCTTATAGCTTTCTATTTTACCTATGGCACAAACTTTTCTATCTACAAGGGAAAATAAATCATATTGAAAATCTAGTTCTTGTGACACTTTACCTTTTAAGACAATTGTAAAGCTTTGATAAGGATATGTATTATCAAGGTTTAAGAAAGCCATTTTTTTCTTGTTAATAAATTTAACTTGCTTTAGTTGACCACAAACTTTAGCAAACTCATTTAAATAGAACTCAGCATGTTGAGAATCAATATAATCAAAGTCTTTTTGATTATCATTGTTTTGACGAGGTCTTACAACATCTATTTCATCAGATACGGAAGCCACCACGTCGTCATTATCAAAATCAAGATCTGACAAGTTGATTTCTTGGCTTAAAGGTGTCTGGGTACTTGATGGTTGCTGTTTTACGGTAGTTTTTGTACGGCGTTTTAGATTAGTAGCCGTTTTATCATCTGTTTCAATCTTAGATAAAGCTAGAGTTTGCTTATTCATATTTGATCTGTCAATCAGATCTTGATCATTAGACTTTGAGGTATCAGCTTTAGATGCCTGATTTTTAATTTCCTGATTTAATTTTTTAGCTTCGCTAATACTTGTAATAATAGGTGCTGATAGTAAGAATCTTACACCGAGATCTTTTGATTTAAGAGGTTGCCCGTTGTTGTCATAAAAAGATCTTTCTGTTCTAAGAGAACTTACAAGTTTACTCTTTGGAGTTAAATAACTGCCGCCTCGAACAGTAATTCCACCTAGCTGACCGTGACTTCTTCCTTCAACTGCTACATAAAATCTATCAAACATCATTTCTGATACATTTCCAAGCATATCATACAATCCAAGTGGATTTGGCTTTTTTAATCCAGGTAACTGAACTTTACCGTTAGCACTAGTAGGTGAACTGTAAAATGCATAATCATCAATCAAACCTTTAATGCCAGACTGCTCTGACTCAAGTTCACTTTTACTTACTGCTAAACCACCACGCTGAGCAAAAGACCACTCACAGCTTGATGGTAAGACGGCAAATGCTTTTACTTTATCAACAACAGGAACATCTTTTGCTTTTTGCATAAACATAGAATAGCTTTGAGTTGCATTAAGTGCATCAAGGTAAGAAATGTTAACTACAGGAAAACGTGATTTTAGGTTTAGAGTTGGACACTTTTTCTGAGTTAAAGCAAGATACTGAGCTACATTAAGTTCATACTTTGAAATAAGATAATAATAGCCGTTTTCGTCTTTAAAAGAGCCTTGCACATAGCATTGATTTTGTTTTTGTGTTATTGAGGTAGCATTTTCAGAACCATCTATAAATGAGTAATCAGATAGCTTATTGCTAGTATTTTTTGAGGTATAAACTTTTCTAAAGACCATGCTAAGGTCACATGGCATTGAAACAACCACATCTCCATCAAGTGGTTTGGGATTGAAATAAACAGCATCTACAGTTTTAGTAAAAGCTGTAGGTATATTTATAAGCAATAAAAATAGACAAAAAAGCTTTAAAAGATTATTTTGCAACACTTAGATTTTGAGGCTTGTTTACGTGAATTTGAATATTTCGTTTTTTCTCAATAACCTTTCCTTTTGCACAGACTACCTTTGTAACCAAATTATAAGGTGTACCAAGATTTTGAAAAACATTCTCATAGGATTTCTTTGGTACTGCAATAGATAGACTTTGATGCGGATAAGCAGCATCTAAATTTAAAAAATAAAATCTTGAGGTTCGTTTTACTTCCATTAGCTTTCCACAAGCTAAGACTTCAGTTCCGATATAATTTGCTGCACGTGAAGCACTAATTGCTTTTTCTTTTGCATTAACACTTGAATATAGAATAGATAATAAAAGGAAAACTATGGTTATCAGTTTTAATCTCATAATACTCATCCCAAAACGTTAAACTCTAGCTAACCGAAAGGAAAATATAATAAGCAACTAAATTATAACACTCTTTGTTGATTTAAATCTCAATACTTGAATTCTTACAAGACAATTGATAACTCATGAATATTACGAACTATTGGAGCACTGTCTAGGTTCATTTGAGCAAATAAAGTCCAAAGGTTGGAGCAGGACCGAGCCTGCACCAATTCTTTAAATTCCTCCTTATTTATTTGCAATAGTGTCAAAGGCTGTTTTCAGATCTTTGATAGATGTCTCTTGAGCCTTAACACGTTCTTGTAACTTACCAATCTCGAAATTCTTCTTGTTAAGCTCCTCTTTGAAATTCTCATTAGCAGCATGAAGCTCATTGTTTTTCTCAGAAGCTTCTTGCAACCTAGAGCTTAATTCTTGATTAGTACGCTTGAGCAA
>JAEWPL010000008.1 GCA_023460615.1 Pseudomonadota bacterium
CAGTTTTTTGTGGCTTCAACTTGATCTCCATTGATGGAGGACTTTAATTTTGCTCCATTTTCTAAGAAGTTTTGTACAGCTTCGCTATTGCCTCTTGTGATCACAGCATAACCTGCGCTACCTGAAAAGCCTGTTATGTACTTTAATCTTTCCTCATCCTCATTTAATTCGTAGGAAAGATACTCATCGTCATGAGTTACTATCAGTGCATCTAATTGATCTTCTTCAAGTAGTTCACATAGTCTTTGAATACGTTGATGATAGATACTTTCATTTAGATCTGACATAAAAAATTCCGTTATTTTAGCTGTAACTAACTGTTTTTTATTGAATATGTCGCTATTTTACAATACTAATGACGCTTTTACATACTTTATTTAAACCTGAAAAAATCATTCTTATCATAGGCGTTTTTTATTCTCTAAAATATTGTAAAATCGAAATTAGTTTAAGCTTATTTTAAGGATCATTATGTCTAAAAATCCATTATTAGATTATTCAGGTATGCCTGAGTTTTCAGCAATTAAACCTGAGCATGTAAAAGAAGCGGTTACTATTGCAATCAATAAGTGCAGACAAGTAATTGAAGAAGTTTCTTCAAAATATAAAGAAGATCCTACTTGGGATAATACTATTGCTCAAGTAGAAGAGGCAGATGACAGATTATCTAAAGTATGGTCTGTAGTCTCTCATTTAAATTCAGTAAATAACACTCCAGAGCTTCGCACTGTACACGATGAGTGTTTACCTTTATTATCAGAGTTTAGCTCTTGGGCAGGTCAATATAAGCCTTACTTTGAGATTTTAAAAAAGATTGAGACCTCAGATGCTTTTGGTCGTTTATCTCTACCACAGCAAAAAGCAATAAAAAATTCTTTAAGAGACTTTAAGTTAAGTGGTATTGATTTACCTCCTGAAGATCAGAAAAAATACACTCAAATCGTATCAAGACTATCAGAATTACAGTCTAAGTTTTCTAACAACGTATTAGATGCAACCCACGGTTTTACTTTACATATCACTGATAAAGAAAAGCTAAAAGGATTGCCAGAAGGTGCGATTAAACTTGCCTTAAGTGAAGCTCAAAATCAGAAAAAAGATGGGTATATTTTTACTTTAGAGATGCCATCTTACCTTCCATTTATGACCTATTGTGAAGATAGACAATTGCGTGAGCAAATGTATGTAGCTTACAACACTAGATCTTCAGATGTAGGTCCAAATGCCGGTAAATGGGACAACGCTCCTATTATGGAGGAGATCTTAAAGTTACGTGATGAAGAAGCAAAGTTATTAGGCTTTAAATCTTATGCTCACTTATCTTTAGCAACTAAGATGGCAGATACTCCAGAAACTGTTGTTTCATTTTTGGAGGATTTAGCTAAAAAATCCTTAAAACAAGGTAAAAAAGAAATTCAAGCTTTACAAGAATATGCTAAAAGCAAAGGCTGTGATCAATTACAGCCTTGGGATTTAGCTTACTATTCAGAAAAATTACGTCAGGAGAAATATGCATTCTCAGAAGAAGAGTTAAGACCATATTTCCCTGAGAATAAAGTAATCGAAGGCATGTTTGAGTGTGCTCACCGTTTATATGGCATCAGCTTAAAGCAAAGATTTGGTGTTGACGTTTGGAATGAAAATGTTAAATGCTTTGATGTCTATGAGGATAAGTTCGGCTCTCGCATTGGTTCATTGTTTATGGATCTTTATGCAAGACCTGGTAAAAATGGTGGTGCATGGATGGATGAGTGTTTAACTCGTCGCTACCGTTTTGATGGTGTACTACAGTTACCTGTAGCTTATTTAATTTGCAATTTCTCAAGACCTGTAAATTCAGATGTTTCCTTACTCACTCATGATGAAGTTGTAACTTTATTCCATGAGTTTGGTCATACCTTAAATCAATTATTAACTAAGATTGATATTTCTGATGTTTCAGGTATCAATGGTGTACCATGGGATGCTGTGGAATTACCAAGTCAATTTAATGAGAACTTTGCTTGGCAAAATGAGGTATTACAATTCTTATCTTCAAATGTAAAAACTCATAAACCACTTCCAAAAGAGAAGTTAGAAGCTTTACTTGCTGCTAAGAACTTCCAATCAGCTATGGCAATGCTACGTCAGATTGAATTTGCTTTATTCGATTTTAGAATTCACCTTGAATATGATAAAGCAAAGGGCGGTAGAATTTTTGAGATTTTAAATGAAGTTAAAAAGGAAGTTGCAGTAACTCCTCAGTTTAAAGATGCTCGCTTCCCTAATAATTTTACTCATATCTTTGCAGGTGGCTATGCAGCAGGTTATTACAGCTATAAGTGGGCTGAAGTATTAGCTGCCGATGCTTTCTCTTTATTTGAAGAAAAAGGTATTTTCAATCGTGAGGTTGGTAAGTCTTTTGAAGAGTTAATCCTAGCTTGTGGTGGCGCAAGTGATCCGATGAAGAACTTTGAAGAGTTTAGAGGCAGAAAACCTAGTGTTGATGCTTTAATTAAACAATCTGGTATTGAAAACTAGTTAATTTATCAGGAGCCTTTTGGCTCCTGATGTCAAGTAAGATAATTACAATAAATATTACAGGTATATGAATATAAAAAAAATTATTTTGTCACTGCTTCTTGCACTGTCTTTTAGTGCTTATAGTTCTCCAAAAAATGTTGTGTTAGGTGAGTTTGAAATAGGTGCAACTACAAAAGATCAAGCTGTTCAAATACTTGAGAACCGTAATTGCTCTTTTTCAGATAATGATTACCTATTAAGAGTTGATAACGGTTGTTACAATTTACCTAGTGTGAAAAATATTACTATTAAGTTCTATTCAGATACTAAGACTTTAGCTGCCGTATATATCAGCTATCGTAAAAGTATGGATGGTAATGAATTTAAGTCTTACTACAACACTATCAAAAAGAAGTATGGTAAGCCTTCTAAGTTAAAAAATCCTTTTGTAGGAGACCATTATGCTCTATGGAAAGGAAAAACTATTGTAGTTGAAATTGACGAGCCTCATTTGAGTTTTGATGCTACGGTATCTTATTTAGAAAGAAACTTGTATGATTCCATCATCAAGAGTCAGAAAGCTAAAGAGAACAAAAACTCTCAAGATTTAAATGAGCTTTTATAAGGCTTGAACTAAATTTCTCGGCTTTGAGTGACTGTTCAAAGCCGAGTTCTAGTTTAACGGCGATTTGGTCTGTTTCCGCCACGCTTTAAGGTTGCAGGATCTGGTAGGATAAGACCACCAAAAGGTTCACAAGGAGCACCGACAATTGATCTAGTTTCCTTGTTTACTTCCACAATTCTAACCTTTAGTTTATCTCCTAAGCGTTTTACAACGTTGCCTTTTACTAAAGCTTCACCTGTATCAGAGGCTAGTACTAAATCCTCTTTACTTGAGCTTATATAGGAGAAAGGTATAAATACCATAGCGCCATTCTCTTCAAGAATTACTTTCATACCACCTCTGGTGATATCAAAGATTTTAGCTTCAAAGCTAGTCTTCTTTTCAATATCTGGCTCTAAGAAGTCTACATATAACCAGTCACGAACGTCTCTTTCAGCCATTCTATTAGTGCGTCTAGCTTCATTCATAACCTTTAACAGAGCTTCATCAGGTAGAGTAGGATGTGCTGTATGCACAATGATAGCTTTTAGTAAGCGATGATTTACCATATCACCATACTTTCTAATTGGAGAAGTCCAAGTAGCATAGTTTTCTACGCCTAGGGCATAGTGAGGTCCTGGTTGAATTCCGATTTCAGAATATTCTTGAAGTTTTCTAATACGGCTATCTAGGTAGTCGTTATCATTGCTTATAGCAAATCTTCTGATAGCGTTATACTCTTCTAGAGTATCTAGCTTATCTTCTTGATATGGGCATTTTTCTTTGATTAAAAGCTGGATAATATCCTTCTTCTTTTGCATATCAAAGCCACGATGGATATTGAAGATACCGCTATTTAATTTAGTTGCTAAATAGTCACCAGCTGCAATGTTTGAAACAATCATTGCTTCCTCAACTATTTGATTTGCAATTCTGCGTCTGTTTACTTGAATGTAATCTAAAGAACCATCTTCTTTTAATACAAACTCGTAATCAGGGTTATTTTTAAAGGTTGCAGCATGAGTAGAGCGATATTGATCTCTTACTTTAGTAAATTCTACTAAGTTATCTAAGATTTCTTTAATTTGCTCAGTTGGTTTAAAGGTTGCACCTTCTACCCCTTCAAGATAATCAGATACTTCGTTGTAAACTAACTTGCCATGGGACTTGATAGTAGCAAGCATAAAAGTAGTCTTATCTTTTAGAAGTTCACCATCTTTTGTTACAGTCATGATGCCAACTAAAGCTGGTCTATTCTCATTTGGTCTTAAAGAGCACAAATTGTCAGATAAAACTCTAGGTAGCATAGGAATGTCTTTTCCTGGTAAATAAATAGAAAAGGCTCTTGAGGCTGCTATCTTATTAAACTCTGAGTCTTCTTGAATGTAACCTGTAGGATCAGCAATAGCTGTATAAAGTAGGAAGTTGTCGCCATCCTTTTTTACATACAAAGCATCATCCATATCTTCAGTATGAGCTGAATCGATGGTAACAAAAGGAATATCTGTTAAATCTTCATGGACAAGGTTATTCTCAAGATATTCAAAGTCTTGATCTTGAGGTTCTTGAATTGGTAAGTCGTATTTCCTCAAGCTTACAAGCCAAGGAGCTTTAGGATCGTTACGCTTACAAATTAACTCATCTACTGTAGCTCTAAAATTGTTTTTATTTAAAGCATGAGCAGTTAAATTACAGATAACCCAATCTCCATTTTGTAGGGCAACTTTTTTATCAGTACGGTGATCATCTGCTTGGAATTTAATGTTAATGCTTGGATGATCGGGGATGATATTAAGTTTTCCTTGGATAAATAGAATTTTGGCAACAAATCTTTTTAGGTAAGGTTCAACTAGTTTTTCTGGAATAGCTCTAGATTTGCCGGTACTATCTGTTTCAATTACAGCCACAATGCGGTCACCGTTGACCACTTTTTTCATATCATTGGGGCTAATAAAATAAGAATCTCTATCTACTTCTAAAAAACCAAAACCACGGTCTGAAGCTTTTACAAAACCTTCTTTTTTGATTTTTTCTTTTTCAAAAGTATTTTTTAATTGACGTAAGGCTGGATCGTCAAATAGCATTTGTAACTCCGAGTTTAGTATAAATCATGCAAATTATACCTTTTGCAAAAGTGAGTTTGCGCTAATTTTTAAAAAATCTCAAAAAAAAGATGTTTTTCAATTAAAATACATATGTTTTAGCAGAATGCTTTGATATAAAAATGAAAAACTTTGTAAAACTAAACTCAAGATATATCTCCTTACTTTTTGCTTTTTCTAACTGCTTAGTAGGCTGTGCCCTAGGTTTTTACTATGGTGAGGTATCAGCAAAAACTGTTATTGTAGCTTTGAGTATTATCCTTGCTGGCATTGGGATTCAAGCTTTATGTAATTATTCAATTTCTTATTCAAGAGCTTACCAAAAGCATCGTCAGGAGAAAAAACAAGGAATTATTGCCCCTATTATGATAGGTGGTTTATCTTTAACCGCTCTTCGAAAAAGAATGGCAGTAGTAACCCTTTTAACAGCTATATTTGGTGGTATTTCCATCTACCTAGCTATGGGTAGCAATATCCAAACTCTATCTTGGTTTATTTTTATTAGTGTAGTGTGTTTGCTATTAACTTCAGTATTTTCTATAAACACAGAAAATATTTACGAGAACATTAGCGCTCATGTAATATTTTTCTTCTTTTCGTTTGCCTCTGTAATTGGTACTCAATTACTCATTTTATGCGCATCTCACTATGTAGTGGATTTATACCCTGACACCATCTTTATTAGTTTAAGTGCAGGTATTAGTTCCTTGATGGTGCTATTTGTCAGAAGTTTAAGAACTAAGTACCGTTACCACAAGCTATTCCGCTATAAACTTGCCAAAATTATTAAATATGAACTATCTACTGTTTATATAATAGGTTTATTTGTAGGTTATGTTATTTTGTCGGTTACAGCCTGTATCACTTCCCATAAAGCTATAGAGGTAGTCTTTATTGTGGCAGGTTATATTCCGATGATTTATTTAATTTACAAAATTGTTAAATTTAAAGATACAAATAATCGACTAAAGCTACGTTTAGAACAACTAATGGCTTGTTGTTGTATCAATAATTTTGTATGGATTTTAATTTTAATTGCAGACTATTGTTTGTATTTATAAGGTTTAGATAATGCTTAAAGATTGGTTTACTGAAATTCGTGTCAAATCCTTGTTGCTAGCCTTGACTAATTGTGCTGTAGGCTGTGGTCTTGGTTTCTATTATGGAAAAGTAACCTTATATTCTTTTATTACTGCAGTTTTCATTATTATTACAGGCACTTTATTACAAGTGTTAAGTAATTTAGCTGACGATTATGGCGATGCTATTCAAGGTGCTGATGGTCCTAATCGTTTAGGCCCTATTCGTGCGGTTATGCTAGGTTCAATTTCTTTAACTTCCTTGAGAAAATCAATAGTAATTGTAACTTTACTAGCTACACTAACAGGTACTATTGCGCTGCTTATGGCTGTAGGCTCTAACATGCAAGTATTATCCTGGTTTGTGTTTATTGGTGTGGGCGCTATCTTAGCTGCTATTTTTTATACCATAGGTTTTGCATATGGCTATAAAGGTTTTGGTGATATTGCGGTATTTATTTTCTTTGGATGGGCTGCAGTTATAGGCTCTCAAGTTTTAGTGCTTGGCTCTGTAGATCAAACTATCGACATTTTCCCTGATACTTATCTTTTATCCTTTGCTATTGGTATTCAATCCGTGATGGTGCTACATGTAGCTTCCATGCGTGATATTAAGGAAGATCGTTTATCAGGTAAGA
>JAEWPL010000009.1 GCA_023460615.1 Pseudomonadota bacterium
CATTATATACAGAGTCCCAATATCTAGTGGGAGGTTATATATTAGCTGCAAACACCATCATTGCAATTGTGTTTTCATTTGTTTCTTTATTATTCCAAAAATTATTTCATAAGTACGCCTTTATTGCATATATAAAAGTAGCTATCATTGCAGCTATCGTAGCTTTTGGTATCTATTTTGGAAGTAGAGCTTTATTTTATTACATTGGTTGGATGGACTCTATTTATATAACTTCTGATTGGGCTTGGGTACTATTCGCTTTATTACATGCTTTTTTGATAAGTTTTATGATGGCAGGTATAGCTAATGGGTGCGAAGAGCCTGCTTACAATAGGGCTTATAATATTTGGCAGAATACATACCAGTGCAAAAGATGTGGAAAATTATTCTATTATGATGATTAACTTATCTTAATTAAATTGCTAAAAGGAGGCATCTTGCCCCCTTTTTTTTGGTGTGCCTTGCATGGTATTTAGCTCTAGGGTGCAAGTCCCGAGTACGCTAGCTAGTGAGAAGTATTAGTGAACCGCAAGGTGTGCACGGTGACGTGTAGGCTAAAAAAAGCGGGGAGCAAAGTTCCGGTCTGACGAATAGAAATCACTTGAGGCTATATCTATGGATAAGACTGCCAAATAAGTCGAAGTCCTAAAGCTAGTCGGAATAGATGTAGTAGAAGTGGCAGATATATGGAATGAAAGCTAAATATCTTACCGAGGGAGATCTTGTCAGCTGTAATTGGAACCGCCTTATGCGGAGCCGCACGTACGGTGTTGTGAGAGGGGCGAGCTAAACTCCCCCTACTCGATTAATTGATGAAAGTTCAATTACCATAAATCTTTAGTTGTCTTTATTCTCTTTCTTCTTTGACAATAAGCTTGCAATCACACCTAAGGATAAAGCGCCTGCAATTACATATAAGGATGTGTAAACACTAATCTCAAAGCCGTAGCCTGTAATATGTAAGCTTGCACTAGATAGTAGTTTGAAAGCTACAAAGAATAATAAGAAAATAACAGCCTTTTCAAGATGTACTAAAGCATTAGATAAGGCATCTAAGATAAAGTACATGGAACGTAAGCCCATAATTGCAAAGATCATGCATGAGTAAACAATGAAAGGATCTTTAGATACTGCAATAACAGCAGGTACAGAATCAAAGGCAAACATCACATCTGAAGTTTCTACAATAGCTAAGCATAAGAATAGAGGTGTAGCATATATAAAGCCTGTCTTCTTAAGTACAATATTCTTATTCTCTTCCTTTTTTAATTCCTCTAATACATGCTTGTGGGAGATAAAGAAGTTATGTCCTACAAGTTTTGGATAAAGTGGAACAAAGGATTTAACTAGTCTATAAGCTCCATGTGCTGAGAAATCTGTAAGTTCTTCTGTGTCTTTCTTTTTTAGCATCATGTAAGCTGATAAGAAGATCACAATAGCAAATACCACTTCTACATAAGGTCCCATAGCAAATAGGGAAGTACCAATTAGCACAAAGATAAGTCTAAATACTACAGCACCTAATACGCCCCAATATAGCACTCTATGAGTGTAGCCTGATTTAATACCAAACCATGAGAAGATAGCCATAATTGCAAAGAGGTTATCTACAGATAAGGCCATTTCAAAAGCGTAGCCTGCAAAATAAAGAGATGATACTTCAGGGGAGAAATGGAAGTATAAGAAAACACCAAAACTTACGCCTACTAAAACCCAAAAGCAGGACCAAAAGGTAGCAGCTTTTAAAGAAATAGGTTTATCGCTTCTATGTGCCCATAAATCTATTACTAAACCTAAAATAGCTAAAGCAGTAAAAATGATAACTGTTTCAGTTTCTAACCCAATATGTGGAGTAGTTTGCATGACTTTACCTACGATAAAAAAGTGCACCTAGGTGCACTTTAAGAATTATTTTACAAAATTGTAACTTTGAAGTGGATTTCCTGACATATATCTGCAGGTTGCATCCGGAAGTGGGGATGCATCAAAGCAACTTTGAGTACCCTTATGGCAAGTAGGACCGTCAGGTCTTGCTAATACTAATAAAGTATCTTTGTCACAATCACAGGTAATTGATCTCATATGTAAGAAATGACCTGATTCCTCACCTTTAGTCCAAAGCTTTTGTCTAGTTCTTGAAAAGAAGGTAACGTAGCCGGTATCTAAAGTCTTTTGTAAAGACTCTTTAGACATGTAACCCATCATCAAAACCATGCCAGTTTGACAGTCTTGCACGATAGCTGGCATTAAGCCATCAACTTTTTCAAAGTCTAGTTCGTCAATACTTTGAAAACCATGAAAATATCTAATCACGGATACAAACTCCTTTTGATTTTAAGTATTCTTTAAGTTCTGGAATATGAATAGTACCTTTATGGAATACAGAGGCTGCTAAAGCACCATCAGTATGGGCAATATCAAAAGCCTCTAAAAAGTGATCCATGGTACCAGCACCACCTGAAGCAATTAAAGGTACCTTGCAAATAGCTCTTACCTTTTTAAGTTGCTCAAGATCATAGCCATTCTTCATGCCGTCTTGGTTCATCATATTAAGTACGATTTCACCAGCACCACGCTTTTGTACTTCTTCAACCCAATCTAAAGTATGCCAATGAGTGGTAACAGTACGGCTAACATCACCAGTGTATTGCTTTACAAGGTAGTTATCAGTTTCTTTATCATAATAAGTATCAATACCTACAACGACACACTGTACACCAAACTTATCAGCAAGTCTTGTGATTAAGCTAGGATCAGCAAGAGCAGGGGAGTTAATTGAAATCTTATCGGCGCCATATGCAAGAATAGTTTTAGCATCTTCAACAGATTTGATGCCACCTGCTACAGCAAATGGAATATTGATAACCTCAGCAACTTTTGCAACCCAGGATTTATCCACACGGCGACCGTCTGAGGAGGCAGTGATATCATAGAATACTAACTCGTCAGCACCTTCATCAGCATAGCGTTTAGCAAGATCAATAATAGAGCCCATTACTTCATGGTTTCTAAATTGCACGCCTTTTACAACTACGCCATCTCTTACATCAAGACAAGGAATTATGCGTTTTGCCAGCATTTAATAGCCTCCTCAACGCTAAAACGTCCTTCAAGTAGAGAACGACCTAAAACTACGGAGTGAGCACCAGCTTGTGCTACAGCTTTAACATCATCTAAAGATGAAATGCCACCTGAGGCGATGATATCTAAATCAGGGTACTTCTTGTATAAAGCAGCATATAGATTGTTGTTAGCACCTTTCATCATGCCATCTTTGCTGATATCAGTTACTAATACATGCTCTACATGGAATGGTAGATAGTGTCTTAATACTTGATCTAAAGTGGTATTTGAAGTTTGTAACCAACCGTGGGTAGCTACATAAGGTACATTGTCAATGATACGAACATCTAGCGCTAAGGTAAAATGCTCAGGACCATATAGTTTTAACCAACCACGAACTAATTCTGGGTGTTTTACAGCAACTGAGCCTACCACTACACGCTCTACACCTAAATTTAATAGGTTTTCTATATCAAAAGCAGAGCGAATTCCACCACCAGTTTGAATAGGCACAGGGGAGGCTTTTACAATCTTAGAAATTAAAGCACGTTGTCTTAAGATAGGATCTTTAGCACCATCTAAATCAACAATGTGAATAAGCTGCGCACCTTGATTTGCTGCATCATAAATACGCTTAATAGGATCTACGTTGAAAACAGTTTTCTGACCAAAATCGCCCTGTTTTAAGCGTACTACGTGTCCACCTGAAAGATCTAAAGCAGGAATGATCATGTTTTCTCCTAGAAATTCTTAATAAAATTAGTAAGCAATTGTTCACCAGCTTTAGACGATTTTTCAGGGTGGAATTGCACACCCATAAAATTGTCTTTAGCAATTGCACTTGAAAAATCTACACCGTAATTAGTTTTACCAATGGTGTTTTCTGTTACTTCAATAGCAAAGGAGTGATCAAAATAAAAATATGCATCCTGCTTAATGCCGTCAAATAGAGGATGTTCTGTATGAGCTACAGTATTCCACCCCATATGAGGAAGGTACAAACCTGTATCAGGGATTTTTACCACGTGTCCTTGCATGATGTTAAGACATTCAATTACATCGTCATTAGACTCTAAAGGAACTTCTTTAGAATCTGTAACTTGAATTTGCATGCCTAGACAAATGCCTAATAGTGGTTTTTTAGTGTTGATAATAAAATCGCGTAAATTATATTTCTCAACACCACTCATAACCGCACAAGCAGTTCCAACACCAGGTAGAACTAATCTGTCAGCTGTAGCTAGCTCATTAGTATCAGAGGTAACTATAGCTTCATAGTTCAAGCGTTTGAAAGCTTGAACTACAGAATTTAAATTAGCTGAACCTGTGTCAATAATACAAATCTTTATTGGCATATTAGAGTTTACCTTTTGAGGATGGTAATTCATTACCATGACGAGCTAAAGCCACACGTAGGGCACGACCAAAAGCTTTAAATAAAGCTTCTACTTGGTGGTGAGCATTACCTTTAGATACATACATATGTAAGGTAAGTCCCATAGCTACAGCTAAAGACTCAAAAAAGTGAGATACCATTTGAGTTGGCATTTGACCTACATGATCACGGGTAAAATCTGCATCAAAATCAAATTTTACATGAGGACGACCTGAGATATCTAAGGCTACAGTTACGTTATCGTCATCTAAACTTTCAGAAAAGACTTTAGCGTAAACCTCGTCCATTGGTAGCACAAAGCCAAAGCGACCAATACCGCGTTTATCACCTAGAGCCTGCAAGATAGCTTGACCTAAGGCAATACCAGTATCTTCAATAGTATGGTGCTCATCTACAAATAAGTCACCTACAACTTTTGCTTTGATTGAAATTCCACCGTGGGTTGCGATTTGATCAAGCATATGATCAAAAAAGCCTACGCCTGTATCAAAGCTTGAGTTACCTGCATGATCTAAATCTACACTAATAGAGATCTTTGTCTCTTTTGTATTACGCTCAACAGTTGCAACTCTTGAAACTTTAGTAAGTTTATCGGCAATCATGTCCCATGACATGTCTTGTGGATTGTACTTAATAGGGGTAATTCCCATATTAAGACCCATTTGTACATCAGTGTCTCTGTCGCCTATAAAGTAAGAGTTTTCTCTGTCCCAAGAAGTATCTTTTAAATAAGCCATCACAAGACCTAGCTTTGGTTTTCTGCAATCGCAGTTGTCAGCTGGCTTATGTGGGCAAATTAGTACTTGCTCAAAGCTAATACCTTGAGATTGTAAAGTGTTTAGAATTAGCTCGTGAGCTGGTGTAAAGGTATTTAACGGAAAAGACTCAGTACCTAGACCATCTTGATTAGATACCATTACAAAGGTAAAACCGTGCTCTTTTAATTTTAATAGAGCAGGGATTACATTCTTTTCAAAAACAACTTTGTCTAAAGCATCTACTTGATGATCTACAGGTGGCTCTTGAACTAATGTGCCGTCGCGATCAATAAAAAGGTACTTCTTCACACTAATTCTCCAAGGCCTTTAGATAACGCATTAACTCTTCAAGCTCGCTGTCAGAGCCTATAGTAATTCTGACGCAGTTCTTTAAGTTCTTTTTAGTTTCAAAAGAACGAAGAATTACACCCTTTTGAGCCATTGCATCAAATACTTTTGGACCGTCATTAAATTCAACTAATAAGAAGTTAGCATCTGATGGGAAAATCTTTTTCACAAAAGATAATTCTAAAAGAGCCTTTCTTAAAATTTCACGACGTTCGTTGCAAGCTTTAGCTCTATCTTTAGTCATTTGTACGCCATGATCTGATAGGGCTTGTACAGCAATTTGAGCTACAGGATCGCAAATAGGGTAAGGATCGATAACTTTTAGCATAGCTTTTATAATTGTTTCGTTAGCAATTGCAAAGCCACAACGTAAACCTGCTAGAGCAAAAGCTTTTGATAAAGTACGAGTGATCACAAGATTGTCATACTCATTTACAAGATAAGTTAGATCAGAATCTTGTGGTGCAAACTCGATATAAGCCTCATCTAATACAATAAGAGTATCAGGTAGAGCTTTTAAAAGCTTTACTAATTCCTCTTTAGGATAGCAAGTACCTAAAGGATTAGCAGGGGAGTCAATAAACACTACTTTAATAGTAAAAGAGCAGTTATTAACAGCATCAATGATGTTTTGAGTGTTTAAAGATAAATCCTCATTTCTCTCACAAGTAGCAACTAACACATTGTTAGTCTCAGCTGCGACTTCATACATGCCGTAAGTAGGAGGAGCAATTAAAATGCCTTCCTTTTCTTGCTCACAGAAAGTACGTACTAAAAGTCCAATTGCTTCATCAGAGCCACGTGTTGCGATAACTTGAGTCTTGTGAACATTAGCGTAATCAGCAAAACGCTCAACTAAGTCCTCAGGTTGACAATCTGGGTAGCGGTTTAAGCTAGAGGAGTTTAAAAAGTAACCTTCACTTTTAGGAGACTCATTAGCATTTAAAAAGTTATGTCCATGACCACCAATACGACGTGCTGATAAGTATGGAACAAGTTTCTGAACGTGTTTGGTGATTAACTTTTCAAAGTTCATGCTTTTCTCCTTTAATTAAAGACTATTAACTCTTACTACCACTGCATTCTTGTGCGCACCAAGACCTTCGGCATCAGCCATAGTGGTTACGGTCTTAGCAATAGCTTGTAAGCCTTCGCGACTTGCCTTTTGTACAGTGTAACGACGACGATAATCGTCAGTACCTAAAGCACAGCAAGTCTTTGCATAGCCATAAGTTGGTAAGGTGTGGTTAGTGCCAGAGGCATAATCGCCTAAAGATTCTGGGGTATAAGCTCCCACGAAGATAGAGCCTACATTACGAAGCTTTGGTAATAAGCTTTCAGGATCTTCAACTTGTAAAATTAAGTGCTCTGGTGCGTAAGTATTAGAAACAACAACTGCATCCTCAAGATTATCTACTACAATAGCAGTACTCTTTGATAAAGCTTTGGTTGCAATTTCTTTTCTTGGTAATACAGCAAGCTGTCTGTCTACAGCATCCATTGCCTTTTTAGCAAAATCCTCTGACTGGGTTACTAAAATTACCTGAGAATCAGGACCGTGCTCAGCTTGAGATAATAAATCAGCAGCAACAAACTCTGGATTTGCCTTATCGTCAGCGATTACTAATACCTCAGATGGACCTGCTGGCATATCGATAGCTGCGCCATGAGCATCATTAGATACTAAACGCTTTGCCATAGTTACAAATTGGTTACCAGGTCCAAAGATCTTAAGTACCTTTGGTACAGTCTCTGTGCCATAAGCCATAGCAGCCACAGCCTGTGCGCCACCAAGGTTAAAAATTCTCTTTACACCAGCTTTAGTTGCAGCATAAATGATGGCATCTGAAATTGGAGGTGGTGAGCATAAAATAACCTCAGGGCAACCTGCAATAGCTGCTGGTACTGCTAGCATTAGAGCTGTTGATACTAATGGAGCTGAACCACCTGGTACATATAAACCAACTGAATCAATTGGGTGAGTGTGAGTTTCACAAACGATACCAGGATATGTTTCTAGCTTTACGCAGTGAGGCTCTTGAGCTTGATGAAACTTTTTGATGTTTTCATAAGCAGTATCAATAGCTGTTTTTAGGTCTTTTGCTACACGTGAGCAAGCCTCAGTAATCTCATCTTTAGTCCATTCTAAGTTCTTACCTTCGAATTTATCTAAGGTCTTAGAAAATTCAAAAAGGGCGCAATCGCCCTCTTTTTGGATACGTGAGATGATATTAGATACAATCTCCTGCACTTTATCAGAAGAGGATTGCGCAGGTCTTGTTAGTGCTGCTTGTTTTTGACAGTCACTAAGATTATTCCAAATTTTAATTTCCATCTTGAATCCTAAATATAATGGCAAGCAATGACACTTGCCAAATTTAATCCTAACCTAACATCTTCTCGATAGGTACAACTAGAATAGAAGTTGCGCCTAAAGCCTTTAATTGCTCTAAGGTTTCCCAGAATAATTTTTCACGAGATACTACATGTAGAGCTACACGGTCAGGACTGCCTTCTAGTTCGATAATTGAAGGATTTTCAGCGCCAGGTAAAATTGCTCTGATTTCTTCTAGCTTGTTCTTAGGTGCATTCATCATGATGTACTTACTTTCAACAGCACTCATTACACCCTTAAATCTTTGGATTAGAAGATCTGCAATTGCCTGCTTCTCTGGATATAATTCTTGATCACGACCGATTAGAACAGCCTGTGAAGTATAGATGGTTTGAACTTCTTTTAAGCCGTTAGACTGTAAAGTAGCACCTGTACATACAAGGTCACAGATAGCATCAGCTAGACCTGCACGAGGAGCAACTTCAACAGAGCCTGTAAGTAAAACTGGCTTAAAGTTTACGCCTGCTTCTTTTAATACACGACGTAATAAGAATGGGTAGGTAGTTGCAATCTTACAACCTTCAAGATCTTGAAGGCCATTCCATTTGTGCTCTGTAGGAACAGCAACTGATAAACGACAATCACCGAAGTTTAACTTCATAACCTCGTTGTAGCCAGTATATAAACCGTCTACTTCACGTTGCATAGTGGTTTCTTCAAGAACGTTTTGACCAACAATTCCCCAATCTACAACATGATCCATGATTAAGCCTGGAATATCATCATCACGTACTCTTAAAATGTCGATTGGCAGATTCTCAGCATGAGCAAGTAGATGATCACGGCTAGCAGAGATTTTGATACCGCTGCTCTTAAATAGTTTTTCTGTTTCGTCTGTTAAACGGCCGGATTTCTGAATTGCAATACGCAGGCGCTTCTTTTCGCTGCCTTGATTTTCGCAACATGCTTTGCAAATGCTCATAATAAACTCTTTAATCTTTTAAAATTGTTAAATAAAAAAATGAGTGAACACCACTCAACATTGCATAGTGTATCACATATTTTGTTTTTATTTGAGTCTATTACTTTTGTAAGTTAAAGGTGCAAAAAAAATAAATTTGTTTATAAATCAAACTGTTAGAATTACAAAAAACTCAAATTTAGCAAAATTAAGAATATTCTTTATCTAAGATTGTAGGCTAATAGCTTGTAAACGGCTTATAAATCGTGATTGTAAAAATATCGATAAAAAAGTTAAAAAAATTCTTTCTTTTTTTTAGAAAATCTATATAATAGGCAACGTTTTCAACGGATGGATGGCAGAGCGGTTGAATGCAACGGTCTTGAAAACCGTCGAGGGTTTACGCCCTCCGTGAGTTCGAATCTCACTCCATCCGCCACCTTGAAAATTTCATTCCTGCATTTTTCCCTGCATTTTTCCATCATTTATACCTACAGGGTTTTAGTCTCTTAATTATCGCCATGAGGTTTTTTAGCCTTATCTAATCTATTGGCATAAGCAAGGTTGTTGCTGTAATAGTCATCAGGAATAGTGCAGTGAAACATTCTTAGGATCTGATGCTGAGTTTTTGATACATCCATAAGGGATACAAAGCCATTGGTGTATTCAACTTGAGAGATGCCATCTAATTCATGAATGATCTTTTCCAGTGAATCGGTAGGATACTTATAGCCTTTCCTTTTGCACTTAAGGATTATGTTTAGAAGTAGCATTCTTATTGATAAGGCTATGAATTCAACAAAACACTTACCGACAAGTGAATCTTCACTAGAAACATCAAATCTGTCGCAGCCCATTTTTACTTTTAAATCTTTAAAGCAAACTTCTACCGCCTCTCTTTCTTTATAGGCTCTGTAAGCTACATCAGCATCATTGATAGAATCAGAAAGTAAAACAAAAAGACCTGCTGTTTGACCAGCTTCGACATAAGCATTGGTATTGTAAGTAATGTTGCCGTTCTCGTCTTTTTCAAGGTATTTATTAAAGAAATCCAAATTAGCACCATCAAGCTCTTTACCTTCCTTTATGAGTTTTGTTACAGCATCTCGTCTGCAAGCTAAAATCTCCATTTCTTTGCCAGAGTAAGAGGCGCTAAAGAATACATGAACGTAAATTTGATGAGTATTATCTCTATTGGTTTTGGGATTTTTTACAGTAATGCTGTGTTTTTTAGTAAAGGAGAACTGTTTGGTTTTAGCGTTAAATCCTTCGCCCTTTACAAAGCTTTGTTGAGCTTCTTTAATGATGGAGTCATATTCTTTAACTTTGTTGTGAGGAGTACATACTAAGAAGTGGTAGCCACAATTGATGATAGAGCCTAAATTGTCCTTACTGTAATAACCACGATCCATTACCGCTACAAATGAACGAACATCAAGTTGTAGTAGCATTTTAAAGGTTTTAGCAATAGTTGATACATCTGGTATAGAGCCATTAAACATTTCGTAAAATAAAGGTCTACCACTTTTCTCATCGGTCATCATCATGACGTTAACTTGAGGTAAATCCTCACCTTGTTTATTGTGTCCAAACTTAGCATCAAGGTATCTGCTGTAGGTGCTGATGGAGGTTGAATCTAAAGCCCAGAACCTATTCTTATTTAAAGAGTTATTCTCATAAAGTTGTTTTGCATATTCACAGAAAAAGTTTAATACCGAAGCTTCACTGATATTTTTGAATAGCTTGGTAATTTGACTGCAGCTTAAAGGCTCACTATATGGAAGCTTATTTCTTTGAGCGTAGTAGGAGTAATGATCTGCAACAAATCCATTTCCATTATCATTAGCGCAGAACATGCCCAAGGATAACAGCTTGTTATAACTGTCTTTAAAAGTTGCCTTTAATGCTTTTACAAGAGGATCATTCTCAAGTAAGTTATTACATACATAGTAGAAACCAACAGATTTAACTGAGTTTACTTTAGCCACAAAGGCTTGAGTTTCCTTTTCTTTTTGCTCAGCAACTGAGGCAAACTTAAATACATATTTACCTAAATCGCTGTCATATTCCCTCAGTACTACCTTTCCTTCTAATTCAGGATGAGTTGCAAGAAAGCCCTTTTTAAATATCAATCTCCCAGAGCCTGCAGCGTTATTTATCTCAGCGATAGTAACTACATTTACTTTTACAGGATATTTTTTACCATCAACTCTTACATTCTTATAGGTACGTACATAGGTATAGCCCTTAATCTTTTGGCATATAACCGGTGGCAAGATGGGATCTGACATAAAAACGCCTTAAAAACACAATGTAGGTAATAAATAAGTTATACCTACATTATAGCACTTTTATACCGAATAATTGCTTATTTTTCAAAAAATTAAGGGTACGTTATTGATTTTGTGTTACCTACATGGAAAAATGCGGGTTTCATTTCTTCCTTTAATTTTTCTCCGTTTTTCCATCATTTATACCTACAGTTTTTTAGTCTCTTAATTATCGCTATGACGCTTTTTAGCCTTATCTAATCTATTTGCATAAGCAAGTTTGTTACTGTAATAGTCATCAGGAATAGTGCATTGAAACATTCTTAGGAGCTGCTGCTGAGTTTTTGATACATCCATAAGGTGTCACAGCCCATTGGTGTATTCACCTTGAGAGATTACATCTAATTTGTGAATGGTCTTTTCGTTAATCTGTGGATTATAAGAGAGCCTTGTTTAACTATCTGATTTATCTTATTACTCTAAAATGGTTAATTATGAGTTAACGTATTGTATTTCTCTAATTGTATACGTGACTAACGTATATATGAATATTGCGTTATAATATATTTAAGAAAGGAGACTTGTTATGGATAAATTATCGAGATATGAG
This sequence comes from Pseudomonadota bacterium, assembly GCA_023460615.1. Classification (GTDB taxonomy): domain Bacteria; phylum Pseudomonadota; class Gammaproteobacteria; order Enterobacterales; family Succinivibrionaceae; genus Succinivibrio. The sequence continues at coordinate 11,742 of JAEWPL010000009.1, forward strand.
ATGAATTTACCAAAGAGACTTCAGGAGGATATAGATCTTGTTAATAAAACAGATCCTGAAGAGTTCAAGTACTGTGGTTATCTTATGGAACTTAATGCTTCTATCAATGTGTGTGAGATTGATGAAAGTATCTCTAGAGAAACAGCTGCGTTTCTTAGAAAGAAATATTTTGGAACTTCAAGGTAGAACTAATG
>JAEWPL010000010.1 GCA_023460615.1 Pseudomonadota bacterium
TCATTATAGTATCAAAAAAATACAATGGCACATTTTTTTCAAAATTTTTAGAAAAAAATTTATCATTTATTTGATTTTTGTATGTTCCATGGTTGTGAATTATTATTAACCTTTTGATTTATCTAATTATTTTACGAACATTAGATCACATTATTCTCTAAATTATTCTTGTTACTTTTTTTCACTTTCAAAGTTATGCACCATTTCGGACAGATCTTTATAGCAAATGCAGCCTTCAACTTGCTCTTTTTCTGTCTTGATATGCTCTCCTACAAGATAAAGATTACTTATTCCAGCATTCTTTGCTGCCATCAAATCAGTGGCGTGATCTCCGACCATAATTGATTTATTTAAATCGATACCTAAATCTTGCGCTGCCTTTTTGAACATACCTGGCTTTGGTTTTCTACACTCACATTCTTGTCTATATTGAGCTAAAGGAGCCTCTGGGTGATGTGGGCAGAAATATATTCCATCAAAACAAGCATCAGCTATTCTTAAGTTCTCTTGCAGAAATTGAGTAACTTTAAAAAAGTCAGCTTCAGTATATTTTCCTCTGGCAATACCTGATTGATTAGTAACTAATACCAATAAATAACCTAACTCTTTTAATTGATGTAATGCTTGTGGCACTCCAGGTACTAAATCATAATTCTCTATTTTGCCAACAAAACCATAATCAATGTTTATGACTCCGTCTCGGTCAAAAAATACTGCTTTTCTCAAGTCTTACTCCAAAATAAATTTTCTAAAGATTAGTTCATCAACTTAAAATTATGGTTAGCTGATATAAGGGGAGGGAAAAAGGCCTTAATTAAAAGGCGTGTTACCACGCCTTTTTTACTTACTATGAATCAAAGAAGGTTAATCCTTTTTCAGTGTTAATACGCTTTGACTGAGGGTAATCAAAGCAAGGATTTTCCTTTAAAATCTTTACAAATAAATTTGCCTCATATTTTGCCATTGGCAAATCGTGTAATAAGTAATTACCGCAATTTACCGCTTGAGCACCAGGGATAACATCGTCATAATCACGTAGATACTCAAAAGCACTAATCATAAGTGGTAGCAAATCCTGTGGAGTAGGTTTGCCTTTCATGATTAAATAACAACCTGTAAGGCAGCCCATAGGTCCCCAATACACTACTTGATCTTTCCACTTAGGATCGTTTCTTAAATATGTTGCTACTACATGCTCAATAGAATGCATAGCATTTGGGTGGATCACAGGCTCTAAATTTGGTTTCTTCATGCGAATGTCAAAGGTGGTTACAAAAGAATCACCAACTGTATCTACACGTGAAACATAGATGCCTGGAACTAACTTGGTATGATCAACTTGGAAACTTGGAATTAGATCCATATTAAAACTCCATCTATTCCTACTATATCTATAGGTTTATAGGTATTCTATTAAATTATCTTGTGACTATCAAGCTACTAGTACAAATTACAATGTTGTAACTGTTGCTTATATTTTAAAGCTCTGATCTGAACCTTTTTAGCTACTTTTTGTAACCAATCTTTGCTACGGTAGGTTTTCTTTTTGTAACCAGTCCAACCTTCATGATAATTTAAATACTGATTGTATGCATCATTAAACTGAACGTGATTTAAACGTTTAGTCTTTGTCATATACCAACCAATAAAATCTAAAGAATCTGCAAAGTTTGAACGAGAGGAAAAGAAAGATCCTTGATCATCTTTATAATCTTCCCATACAGGATCTTGAGCTTGTGCATAACCATAGGCAGAGCTTCCTCTACCATAAGGAATAAATAAGAACCATCTCATAGGTGGTTGAGCATCTTCTCTAAAGCCTGATTCCTGAGCCATAATTGACATAGCAACATTGATTGGTACACCATATCTACGATGTACGTCATGAGCTGCAACATACCAACTATCTTTCTCTTGGAAGATTGAACATAAGTCTTCAGTGTTTGATGGAGGGGTTGTAGAACAACCGGACATCATAGCCACACCAAACACGAGTGCGGCTAAACTTTTATAAGATAGGAATTTCTTCATGTAAACTAAATTGCGTCGTCGCCTTCTTCACCGGTTCTGATACGGATTACACGATCAATATTTGATACGAAAATCTTACCATCGCCAATCTTGCCAGTGTGGGCACCATCAATAATAGCTTCAATGCATAAGTCTACATCTTCATCTTTAACCACTAATTCAATCTTAGCTTTTGGTAGAAAATCTACTACATATTCTGCACCACGATAAAGTTCAGTATGACCCTTTTGTCTTCCAAAGCCCTTTACCTCAGAAACAGTCATACCTGAAATACCCTTTGAGCTTAAGGCTTCTCTAACGTCATCTAATTTAAAAGGTTTGATAATTGCAGAAATCTTTTTCATCTTATTACCTATTGGTTATTTGCGTTTTAAATTTGACAATATGATACCACTATAATGATTTTATTCGCTATTTAAGCTTGCATTTATCTGAATAATGATAACTTTTAAGACAAATTCTCAAGGTTAAGTTCAAGTTATATCATTGAACTTTCCTACCTTTATTTTAGTAAATTACAGTTCATTTTTACTAAGAATTTTATTACCTACCTCATATATTTGTACATTTGTAGCATTTTTTATCTTCAAATGAGTGCTAAAAAAATGACACTTACCACCATAAATTAATGTCAAAAATTCTTTGGTCTTTCTATCCTTTTGATTTATCTAAAATAAATTAAATTGGCACAGCAATTGCTAGTAATTAGACATATTGTAATTGTGACAAAATTTAGGAGTCTATTATGAGCACAACAAATTCTGCAATGCGTTCTATCAACACTATCATGATGTGGTTATTCTGCTTAACAGTTTTAATGTTAATCATGCCATGGGAGCAAGTTTCTACAGAATTTGCAAGTAAGATTGATGCAAACCGTATTTATTTATACTTTGCTTTAATTATCGAAGTTTCAAACATCCTAGCTCAAGGTTGTTTAACTCTAGTTCAGGCTTATTCAAAGAAGTCTTACAACAAGAGATTAGAAGAATTAGTACAAACTACAGTAAATCATTTTGATTTTGCTGAAAAAGCATTATTAAGAGAATTTGTATTACAGAGAAAGTCTGTATTAAATCTACCTGTAACCGAACCTACTGTACGTAATTTAATTGACGGGGGTGTACTAAAGATCGTTCACATCACCGATACTGAAAACAAAATTGCTCAAGTAATCATTTCAAAGGTTGCTCGTCCATACATTACCTACAAAGCAATTGGTCTTACTTTAGGTAAAATGACTGAAGAGCAAATCTCAGCTATCATGACTGCTCGCCCTGTATATGCTAAGACAAAAATCAAACCACAAAACAAAGTGGTTGTAGGTTCAAAGACTATCAACTCTCTATTTAAGTCCCCTGTTGAGGATGAGACTGAAGAGGTTTTAGATACTGCTAAAGATAATCACAATGTAGCAGCAT
>JAEWPL010000011.1 GCA_023460615.1 Pseudomonadota bacterium
ATCACCCTTGATTTCTCAATCAAACTTACAAACTTGCCAGACATTAAGAATACCTATTAACTAACTGATGATAGGATATTACAGTAATCTCAAAACAATTAATAGATCTAATTTTTATACCAAGAAATAGCGCATTTTAAGCCACTTTTCAGTATTAAACTAATATTTTAAAGAGCTCCCAAAGCGTTAAGCTTAGGGGTATTTTTTAACTAAAATGGCGGTCATGTCATTTTGTGATCTTGCACGGATTCATGAATTCGCCATAATCAATTTATTTTTAGTAATCAAAATTACTTTGAGTTGTTAACACCATCTGAAGCAGTAGATGAAATTTTTGAAGGAAATGCCTTAAGTACCTACATGGGGCACGTATTTGAGCAAATTTGTTACGAGTTTTTACTAAGAAAAGCAAAGCACAAAGAATTAGCTTTTGTACCATTTTGTATGGGGCGTTGGTGGGGAAATAATGCTGATCGCAAATGCCAGGATGATATTGATATCTTACTTAAGGATAAGACTGGAAAGCACATCATAATTTGTGAATGCAAATACAAAAATGAGCATTTTTCTAAAGATGATTACCAATCCATGCTCTCAAGAAAAGCTATATTTAGTAATGATTGCGACATTTCTTATATAGCTTTTTCAAAGTCTGGCTTTAGCACATATGTAAAGCAGAATGCTCTAAAAGATAGAGTTAATCTATTTGAGCTTGAGGATTTATTTAAGTTCTAAAATCACACCTAATCTTTTAAGCTACTTTCTAGTGCACCACTTAGTGCACTAGCTTAAGTTTATTCTAGAGTGAACTCCGGCTCTACAGGAGGAATATCTTCAGGGGTTGCCTCATCCTTTTTAAGAATAACCTCTAAAGAGTCTATCTTTTGGAATCCACGAGGGAGTAAGTCACCTGCTTTAGTTCTTTCACTAATTCTTTGTTCAATTTCTTGAGCACTTAAGTTAATTACTCTCTTTCCGCAGTGAATAATCATAGAGCTTCCACTTGGAAGAATTGCCATAGCAGCAATACCATCTACTTTAAGATCAAGTTTTGCTCCATTGATATTCATAAGCTTATTACCCTTACCTTGAGCTAAAGAAGGTAATTGACTCAACTTATAAATTAGCAATCTGCCTGATTTACTTGCAACAGCCAAACAATCAGTTTCAAGATCATATACCTGTAGTGGCTGTAAAATTACAGCATCGTCATCACAAGTAATTAAAGCTTTACCAGCTTTATTTCTTGTCTGCAGATCAGTACCTTTAGTAATAAAGCCGTAGCCTTTATCGGTTGCTACTACAAATTGATTATCCTTTCTACCAATTACAACATGGCATGCATTTTCACCAGCCTGCAAGGATGCTTTAGCAGACAGAGGCTCACCTTGACCTCTAGCTGATGGTAAATCCTTGATATCGACAGTGTAGACTCTACCCTTGTTAGTGATAAAGCTTGCCTGCTCGTTTGTTTTACCGGAGGCCTTAGATAAGAACTTATCACCAGAGCGATAGGACATAGATGCAGCATCAATATCACTACCACTTGCAGCTCTAACCCAGCCCATCTTAGATAAAATAACTGTTACAGGAGTACTTGGAATGAAATCGTCCTCACTCATAGCTGAGGCAGCATCACGTTGTACTAACTTACAACGACGCTCATCTCCATAGAGTTTTACATCTGAGAGGATCTCTTTTTTCACAAAGTTTTTGAATTTAGCTTCAGAGTTTAATAAGGTTTCAAGCTTATTTTTCTCCTCTAAAAGCTTATCCATCTCTGCTTTAATTTTGATTTCTTCAAGTCTTGCTAATTGTCTTAACTTTGTCTCTAAGATGTATTCTACCTGAGCATCAGTTAAGCCAAATCGTTCGATAAGTTTAGCTTTAGGATCATCCTCTTTACGAATGATCTCAATAACCTCATCGATATTTAGAATTACTAATAAGAAACCTTCTAAAAGGTGTAAACGTTTATTTACAACCTCTAAACGAGAGGTAAATCTGCGTCTTACACAGCTTAATCTAAAGGTTAACCACTCTGACAAGATGGTCTTTAAATCTTTAACTGCAGGTTTTCCATCCAAACCTAAGATATTTAGATTTACACGATAGGTCTTTTCAAGATCAGTAACTGCAAACAAGTGCTCCATTAGAGAGTCAATATCAGTTCTCTTTGAACGTGGAGTAATGATGATTCTACATGGACAATTGTGATCAGATGCATTAGTTATATTAGCTACCATAGGTAACTTCTTTTTTGACATCAAATCAGCAATTTGTTTTTCGATTGCACCACCTGCTACCTGGAAAGGTAGAGTATTGATTACAATTTCATCCTTTTCAACAGTATAGGTAGCTCTTTGTCTAATAGAGCCTTTACCTGTCTCATATAGCTTTTGTAATTCGTCTGTTGAGTTGGTAATTTCACTACCACAGGAGTAATCAGGACCTGGTACAAACTTCATTAAATCAACAACAGTGGCATCAGGATGCTCTAGTAAATGAACAGCAGCATTAGCTACTTCATTTAAGTTGTGAGGTGGAATATCGGTTGCCATACCTACAGCAATACCTGTAGTTCCATTTAATAGGATATTTGGTAATCTTGCAGGTAAAAACTTAGGCTCTTCTACAGTACCATCAAAATTTGGGATCCAATCTACGCATCCAGAGTTGATATCCTGTAATAAGACCTCAGAGTATGGAGCTAGACGTGATTCTGTATAACGCATAGCAGCAAAGGACTTAGGATCTTCAACATCACCCCAGTTACCTTGACCATCTACTAATGGGTATCTATAGGAGAATGGTTGAGCCATTAACACCATGGCTTCATAGCATGCACTATCACCATGTGGGTGGTACTTACCAATTACTTCACCTACGGTTCTAGCTGACTTTACATGTTTCTCTTTAGGTTTAATGCCAAGCTTAGACATTGCAAAGATAATTCTTCTTTGCACTGGCTTCATACCGTCAGCAACTGAAGGTAGAGCTCTATCTCTAATTACGTTCATGGAGTAATTAAGATAAGCATCCTCTGTGAATTTACCTAGTGGGTATAACTCAATACCTTCAAGACTTAAATTTTTATTATTTTGATCTGTCATTTAAAAATTTTTCACAAAGCTCTTTTATAAAGACTATAATTTTCTCTAACCATTTTACTGTATAAATCACGATCCTAATAAGATCAAATTTCAATTATTGATATTTTAGATGCATTACTTAAATTTTTTTCTTAAATCTTTAGCGCTTGCTTTATGGTTCCTAGCTTCAAATAGCCAAGCTTATAGTCATCAGAATTTGCCAGATTATATTTTGGCACAAGCTGTATCCTCAGATATCGTGTTTGATGAGGAGTTTGACTATGTTCGCTTAGGTACAGCATCTAATCTGTTACAAAAAGAAGAAACTTTACTTAAAAAGCAAACACTAACTAGAAGGTCAAACGCTAAAGTTGTTGATCAAGTTATTGTAAACAAAGCTGCTCATCAGATGATTTTGATGAAAAACGGTAAAGAGGTACACCGTTTTTGGATAGCACTATCAGATAAGCCAGTAGGTCATAAGCAATTTGAGGGTGATAAAAAGACCCCTGAAGGTACTTATGTACTAGATTACATTAAGCAAAAATCCTATTACTACAAAGCATTTCATATTTCATATCCAAATGCTAAAGACATAGAATTTGCAAGAAAACATGGTAGAAGACCTGGAGGAATGATTATGATCCATGGTCAACCACCATCAAAGAGTGAATATCACGAAACAGTTCAAAGAACTAATTGGACTAATGGTTGTATTGCCCTCTTAAACCCAGATATCGATTTATTCTTATCCTTAGTAGAAGTGGGCACTCCTATTACCATCAATCCATAGAACTACTCTTCAGGGAACCAGTTAGCGCAAGCTCTTTGATCTTCGTGATAATTCTTTAAGAAAATGATATCTACTAAGTGGATGTCATTTTTTAATGAGCCTTCATGAGCGACTAAGTATATTGAAGCACATACAAGAGCTCTCACCTCTCCTAAGTCACTATCGTATAAATCATTCTCATTAACAGATCTTAATTCATAACCAAAATCATAGTCTGGATCGGACATTAATTTGGTTACTCTAAAGTATTCATTAGGATTTTCACAAGACAAAGACTCTACTGCGACACCAGAGAATAAATCTAAAACATCTTGCTCAGTAATTTTAATTGGATCGCTACTCAACTACAGTTCCTCCAAATGAGAATTTTGAACCAGCAACATGGTGAATGGTATTAAAGCAACCAGGCACAAATGCTTGCTCTTTATCATCCCAATATTGCTCTTGAACATATACATGTTGTACCTTTGCAAGACAAATACCTTTGTCCTCAAATAAGTTCTCATCTGCCAATTCACATTCAAAATAAGCAATTGAGGATTTTAAAATTGGGTAATTAAAATTCTCTGTGCGCTCTAACTTTACCTTGTTTAGCTTATTTTGATCATCACGACCATGGATGGAACCAAGCTTTAAAGAATCCTCGATACCTTCTTTGGTTGGTAATGCAATAACTAGTTTTTTAGTCTCTCTGATATTCTTAGCGGTTGTATGAGTCTTATCAATTACTACTAGTAAAACATCAGGATCAAAAGGGCATGACCAAGCTGCTGTCATACCATCTTCTATACCATCCTTACCAATGGTAAAAATATTGATAATAGGACCACCAGCTAACACTGAATAAGCAAAAGAATTATCGATTTTCTTAAACATAAATATCTCCAACAGAATAATCGTGACTAAGATTTTATTCTACAACTAGAATGTCAGATTAGATATGGAATTGGAGTAAATCAGAAGAAAAGAACAAAGATAGTGCAAATTAAAAAGGATCTCATTTGAGATCCTTTTAAGAAATCAAATTAGTTTTCTAGCTCTGCAGGAGGCCAGTTCTCAAGGCGCATACCTAGAGACAATCCTCTCTCAGCTAAAACGTCCTTAATCTCGGTTAATGACTTCTTACCAAGATTTGGAGTCTTTAATAATTCAACTTCAGTCTTCTGAACTAAATCACCGATGTACTTAATACCCTCGGTCTTTAAGCAGTTAGCAGAACGAACTGTTAACTCTAGATCTTCAACAGCACATAATAACTTAGGATCTACTGAAGGTCTTGATGAAGCAGACTCAGTAGGTGCTACTGAATTTCTGATATCAACGAATGAATTTAATTGATCAGCAAATATTGTAGCTGCAATACCAACAGCATTCTTAGGATCAATTGTTCCATTAGTTTCGATATCAAGAATTAGTTGCTCTTGATCGTCAGCAATAGGAGCAGTATGAACTGCAACATTTAAAACAGGGCAATATGAAGCATCAATTAGCAATCTGCCAATGAATCTCTCTTCGGTGCCATCTGAAACTGGACGAGTAACTGAAGGAACATAACCACGACCACGAGTTACATGTAAAGTCATGTTTAACTCTTTATTCTCATCTGTTAAGTGACAGATGATTTGGTCTGGATTACGGATTTCAACACCTGCTGGGCATTGGATATCACCTGCAGTTACAGGACCAATACCTTTCTTCTTGATTTGAAGAACAGGCTCATCACGTAGAGAACCTTCAGAAGCTACAGCAACTTCTTTTAAGTTTAATAGAATAAGAAGAATATCTTCTTGAATGCCTTCTACTGCACTGTATTCATGCACTACACCATCAATTTCAACTGAGGTGATGGCATATCCAGGAATAGAGGACAGCATAATACGACGGAGTGCTGTGCCTACGATTTGAGCATAGTTACGCTCAAATGGCTCAAGAATAACACGGCTTACGTTATGTGAAAGCTCAGTTACATCTTTAATGTTTGGCTTAATAGAATCCATGATCTGATCCAAGGTTTCACCCTCGTTTTGTACAGTTAGTAAGCAAGAAATCTGAATGGGCGCATATGCGCCCATATGTATTATTCAGCTGCCTTTTCTTCTTCAGCAACTTCAGGACGGTCTGTTAGCATGATGTAAGCAACTGGTGCTCTATCACATGCACGTAAACCAGCCTTTAGGATACGGGTGTAACCACCGTTACGGTTAGCTGATAGCTTACCGATTACGTTGAATAGCTTTGCTACAACAGCTTCATCACGAAGACGAGCAAATGCTAAACGGCGATTTGCAACAGTATCAACCTTTGCTAAGGTGATTAATGGCTCAACGAAGCGACGTAATTCCTTTGCCTTTGGAACAGTAGTCTTGATAACTTCGAAGGTTAGCAATGCCTTAGCTAAATTACGGTATAAAGCAGCACGATGTGCAGCTGTACGACCTAAATGACGGCCACTTTGACGATGACGCATTTTTTATTCCTTCTAAAACAATTAGTTATTTGATGTACGAAGTCCTGGAGGTGGCCAGTTTGCTACGCGCATACCTAAAGACAAGTTTCTCTGAGCAAGAACGTCCTTAATTTCATTTAATGACTTCTTACCTAGATTTGGAGTCTTTAGAAGCTCAACTTCAGTTCTTTGTACCAAATCACCGATGTAAATGATTGACTCCGCTTTTAAGCAATTAGCTGAACGAACAGTTAATTCTAGATCTTCAACTGGTTGCATTAACACAGGATCAGGCATTGGTGGAGCTACAGGAGCGCTTACACGCTCGCTGATCTCTTCCTTATCAATGATGTTATCCATGCATTCACAGATTAAGTTAGAAGCATTCATTAGAGCAACTTCTGGAGCTATTGTTCCATTAGTCTCTAAATCAATAACTAATCTATCTAAATCTGTACGCTGCTCAACACGAGCTGACTCAACTTCGTACACATAACGACGAATTGGGCAGTAGTTTGCGTCGATTAAGATAACGTTCTCTGCATCAGCTGGAATATGCTTATCAGAGGTGGTCATTACATAACCTTGGCCTGATGAAATGCGAAGTTTCATCGACAACGAAGCCTTAGCACCTTTTAAAGTGCAAATACGGGCTTCAGGGTCTACAAAGGATAAATTTTCAGGACAAACGATATCTGAAGCGTGAACTTCACCTTCACCACGTTTATCGATTGATAACCAAACAGGCTCGGTCAATGGCTCTTGAGAAGCAATAGCTAAGGACTTTAAGTTCATAACTACTTCAAAAATGCTTTCAACAAGATCATCTTTTAAGCTGTTAACATCCTTTACGCCCGCCATCTGGAAAGCATCAACAGCAGTTCCAGATAGGGTCTTTAGTAAAATTCCGCTTAAAGCAACACCTAATGTATAGCCGAAACCACGCTCTAAAGGCTCAAGCACTAAACGTGCATGATTAGGACTGATTTCAGTATAATTAACTGGCTTTGGCTTTAGCAGTTCAACAACAGACACTAGAGATACCCCACATTAAAAAAGCGGTGCAGGCAATGTTGCCTATATTACTTAGAATACAATTCGACGATGAGTGCTTCTTTAATATCAGAAGGTAACTCAGAACGCTCAGGATTGCTCTTATAAGTACCCTTCATGTGATCGTGATCTACATCGATCCATGTTGGCTTAGTAGCGCGTTGACCTGATAAGTCGATTGCTGCCTTAATACGTAATTGCTTCTTTGCCTTTTCGCGAACAGCAACAACATCATCTGGCTGTACTTGGTAAGAAGGAATATTTACGATTTGGTCATTAACAGTAATAGCCTTGTGGCTTACTAACTGACGTGCTTCCATACGGGTTGAACCGAAACCCATACGATAAACTACGTTATCCAAACGAGCCTCTAGAAGTTGTAATAGGTTCTCACCAGTATTACCAGACATTCTTGAAGCTTTCTTGTAGTAGTTACGGAATTGACGCTCTAGAACACCGTAGATACGACGAACTTTTTGCTTCTCACGTAACTGCATGCCGTAATCTGATAGGCGTGCTTTGTTAGCGCCATGCTGACCAGGTGCTGTGTCTAGCTTGCACTTTGTATCAATTGCGCGAACGCCAGACTTTAAGAATAAGTCTACACCCTCACGGCGGCTTAATTTCAGGGCTGGACCTGTATATTTTGCCATTTATCTTTCTCCAGAAATTGAACTCGTTAGGTTATACACGACGCTTTTTAGGTGGGCGACAACCATTATGAGGGATTGGGGTAACATCAGTAATGTTAGTGATCTTGTAACCTTGTGCATTTAAAGCACGGATTGAAGACTCACGACCAGGACCTGGACCCTTTACCAAAACTTCAAGGTTCTTTACACCGAACTCTTTTGCAGCTTCACCAGCACGCTCTGCAGCAACCTGTGCAGCATAAGGAGTTGATTTACGTGAACCACGGAAACCTGAACCACCTGCAGTTGCCCAAGATAGAACGTTACCTTGACGATCTGAAATAGTTACAATGGTGTTATTGAAAGATGCATGGATGTGTGCTACGCCGTCAGCAACTTGCTTCTTAGAGCGCTTGCCTGAACGAGCACGAGTGGTAGCAGCTGCTTGCTGCTCATTCTTAATTTCTTCAGCCATCTAAGCTCTCCTACTTCTTAATGCTCTTACGTGGACCCTTACGAGTACGTGCATTTGTCTTTGTACGTTGACCACGTACAGGAAGACCTTTGCGGTGACGTAAACCACGATAGGTACCAAGGTCGATTAGGCGCTTGATGTTCATAGAAATTTCACGACGAAGGTCACCTTCAACGGTGAACTTTGCTACTTCGGCACGGATCTTATCTACAACAGACTCATCTAAATCTTTAAGTCTTGCAGACTCTTCAACACCTGCATTAGCAAGAATCTCGCTTGCGCGGGTTGGGCCGATGCCATAGATTGACTGTAAAGCAATCACAGCGATCTTTTGATCAGGCACATTAATGCCAGCTATACGGGCCACTATTGATCTCCTAAATTTTAGGTCAGTTTAAAAACAATGGCTGTCGCAAAGCCCGTTAGGATACGCGACAACCGCTCATAGTGCACTTTGGCATGTCAGAAAAGCACCAAGATTTCTCTTAGTGCTTTTAAGCTGTATGATTATACAGACTTTAAATTATTTATGCAAGTTTAATTGCATAAATAACAGCATTAGCCCTGACGTTGCTTATGCTTTGGATTTTCACAGATAATGCGAACTACACCGTGACGACGAACTACTTTGCAGTTGCGGCACATTTTTTTAACTGAAGCACCAACTTTCATTTTTATTCTCCAATTAACGAAAAATTATCGACCGTAATTCTTAAGGTTTGCTTTACGCATGATATCGCCATACTGCTGGTTCATCATATGACTTTGTAACTGAGAAACGAAGTCCATGCAAACCACAACGATAATTAGTAATGAAGTACCACCGAAATAGAACTGTACATTAAACCAGTTCATTAACAACTGAGGAACTAAACATACTAAGACCATGTATAAAGAACCACTTAAAGTTAAACGTGACATTACTTTATCGATGAATCTTGCAGTTTGTTCACCTGGACGAATACCAGGAATGAAAGCACCGCCCTTCTTCAAGTTATCAGCTATTTCACGTGGGTTAAATACCAACGCTGTATAGAAGAATGTAAAGAAAACGATTGCTGCTGCATATAACAATTCATACAAAGGCTGTCCTGGTTGCAAAAATACTGAAATGCTTCCAAGTACATTTGAAACCGCGTTATCACCTTGGCCGAACCAAGAAACAACAGTACCAGGGAACAGAATAATTGACGAAGCAAAAATTGCTGGAATAACACCTGATAGGTTGATCTTTAATGGTAAATTAGAGCGTGGCTGAGAGTAAATTCGATTACCCATTTGGCGTTTAGCGTATTCAATTACAATTCTACGCTGACCGCGCTCAACGAAAACCACGAAGAAGGTCACTAGGACCACTACTACACCGATAATCAATAAAGCAATGGTGGATAGATCACCTTGACGTGATTGTTCGAAGGTTCTTGCTAGAGCTGTAGGAAGTCCAGCTACGATACCTGCGAAGATGATAAGAGAAATACCATTACCAATACCACGTTCAGTAATTTGCTCACCAAGCCACATCAATAATACAGTACCAGTAACTAAGCATACAGTGGTTACAAAGTAGAAAGCAGGACCTGGATTATCAACTAATCCTGGAGTCATGTTTGGAATACCTGTAGCAATACCAAATGCTTGTAATGCAGCTAAGAAAACAGTAGCAACACGGGTGTACTGAGTAATCTTACGACGACCAGATTCACCTTCTTTTTTTAGTTCTGCTAAGTTCTTATTTAATACTGCAAGTAACTGAATAATAATCGATGCAGAAATGTATGGCATGATACCTAATGCTAATACTGAAGCACGCTCTAGCGCACCACCAGCAAACATATTGAACATACCAACAATGGTTCCGCTTTGCGAATCGAAAACGCGCTGAAGTACGTCAGCATTCACACCTGGAACAGGAATATATGAACCAAGTCTGAACATAATTAGCGCAAAAACAACAAACAAAAGTCTCTGACGAATTTCGCCTGAACCTTTAGATTGTTGTGCAGCCATTTCACGACTTCTATCAAAAAGCGATTTTCTAGCCATGCAAAACCTCAATTAGGGGGCTAAAAGCCCCCAACTATTATTTAAGCTTTAGCAGCTTTCTTAGCTGCCTTTTGCTCTGCAGTCTTCTTTGCAGGCTTTTGCTTACCAGCTGCAGCTAGAGCGTCTAAACGAGCTTGTTGCTTTGCAGCAGACTTCTTGTTTGACTTCTCTAAACGTTGTTGAGCTTCAACAATGTATTGTGCAACTTCAACGGTACCACCAACTGCTTCAATAGCAGCCTTAGCACCCTTGGTAACACCTAAGCCCTTTAGAGTGATCTTCTTAGTGAAGTTAGGTACGCGAGATAATACAACCTTAACGTACTTGATCTTCTTGCTGATTAAACGAGCATCTAATAGAGCTTGCATATCAACAACATCACCCTCAATACGATTTAAATCGTTTAAGGTAACTTCAGCAGTAACAGAAGCTTTTGGAGACCAGAAACCAAATTTTGGTAAACGGATCTTTAATGGCATCTGACCGCCTTCGAAACCTGGACGCTTGTGAGCACTCTTACGAGCACCAGCACCTTTAACACCACGACCGCAGGTCTTGCCTAAGCCAGAACCAATACCACGGCCTACGCGTACAGCTGCTTTACGAGAACCTTCTGCAGGCTTTAAAGTATCTAAACGCATTTATTACTCCTCTACCTTTAACAAGTAGCTTACCTTGTTGATCATACCGCGAACTGAAGGAGTATCCTCTAGCTCAACAGTGTGACGAATGCGGCGTAAGCCTAAACCTTTTACGGTAGCGATATGCTTTGGCTGACGGCCAATAGTGCTCTTAATTAGAGTAACTTTAACGGTTTTCTTATCTGCCATTTTTTACTCCATTATTTCCTTCACTGAAAGACCACGCTTAGCAGCAACAGCCTCAGGAGTACGCATTGATGCTAAAGCTGCAACAGTAGCACGTACAACGTTGATTGGGTTAGTAGAGCCATAAGCCTTAGCTAAAACGTTACGAACACCAGCAACTTCTAGAACAGCACGCATAGCACCACCAGCAATAATACCGGTACCTTCTGATGCAGGCTGCATGTAAACCATAGAACCTGAGTGTTCACCCTTAACAGCATGGAATAAAGTGCCATTGTTTAAAACAATGCCATTCTTTACATTACGGCGAGCTTGTTCAATTGCCTTTTGAATAGCAGCTGGAACTTCGCCTGCCTTACCATAACCAAAACCTACGCGGCCATTACCATCACCAACTACTGTTAAAGCGGTGAAAGAGAAAATACGACCACCTTTTACAACTTTAGCTACACGATTAACTGCAACTAATTTTTCTTGCAATTCGCCAGCTTGAGTTTCGTCTTTGTGTTGCATTTCACACTCCTACTAGAACTTAAGGCCGGCTTCACGAGCTGCTTCAGCTAATGCTGCAACACGACCGTGATACTGATAGCCTGATCTGTCAAAAGCTACGGTTTCAACCTTAGCTGCAATAGCACGCTCAGCAACAGCTTTACCAACTACTTTAGCTGCTTCTACGTTGCCGGTGTACTTAAGACCCTTAGCTAGGTCTTTCTCTAAAGTGCTAGCTGAAGCTAAAACACGGTTATCATTGCTGATAATCTGTGCATAAATGTGACGAGGTGTACGAGTAACAACTAAACGGGTTACACCTAACTCGTGCATCTTTGCACGTGATTTAGTAGCGCGGCGAATGCGTGCTTCTTTCTTATCGAACATGTTATGCCACCCTATTATTTCTTCTTAGCTTCTTTAATGTGAATGATTTCGTCTGCATATCTAACACCCTTACCTTTGTATGGCTCAGGAGCACGGAATGCACGAACCTTAGCAGCAACTTGGCCTAATAAAGCCTTGTCAAAGCTCTTTAGAACGATATCAGTCTGAGATGGAGTCTCAGCGGTAACGCCTTCAGGTAGTTCGAAATCGATTGGGTGAGAATAACCTAAAACTAGGTTTAATACCTTACCCTTAACTGCTGCACGGTAACCAACACCTACTAACTTAAGTGTCTTCTCGAAACCTTTATCTAAACCAACAACCATGTTGTGTAGTAAAGCACGAACAGTACCAGACTGCATGTTTGATTCTTGAGAGTCTTCCTTTTGAGAAACTCTTAATTCACCATTTTCAAAGCTAACGCCAACTAATGGATGAACATTTAAAACCATCTGGCCTTTCTTTGACTTGATGGTTACATTCTGACCGTCGAGAGTAACTTCGACGCCCTGAGGAACAATAACTGGTTCCTTAGCAATACGTGACATGTTGCCTCCCTAAATTATGCGACGTAGCAAATAACTTCGCCGCCCAAGCCGTCCTTACGGGCAGCACGATCGGTCATTAAGCCTTTTGATGTAGAAATTACAGCAATACCTAAACCATTCATGATACGTGGTAGTTCGCTGCTCTTCTTATATACACGAAGACCTGGACGTGAAACACGTTGGATTAGCTCGATAACTGGAGCACCTTCGTAGTATTTAAGACCAATTTCTAAAACTTTCTTAACGTCGCCGTTCTCAGAAACTGATGAGATATAACCCTCTTTTAAAAGTAGGTTAGCAATAGCAACCTTTAACTTTGATGAAGGCATAGAAACAGCAACTTTGCCAGAAGCCTGGCCGTTACGAATGCGGGTTAATAAATCCGCAATAGGATCTTGCATCATTTATAAATCTCCTCTTACCAGCTAGCCTTGTGTAGACCAGGGATCTCGCCACGCATCATGTGCTCACGTAGTTTAATACGGCATAAACCAAACTTACGTAAGTAACCATGTGGACGACCAGTCTCACTGCAACGGTTACGCTGACGTGAAGGGCTTGAATCACGTGGTAGTGCAGCTAAAGCTTGCACTGCAGCAAAACGCTCTTCATCTGATGCAGATACGCTTGAAATAATCTTTTTGAGATCTTCGCGCTTTGTACGATACTTGTCTGCTAAACGCTTTCTTTTAAGATCTCTGTAAATCATTGAAGTCTTAGCCATTTATTCGTCCTCGAATTACTTGCTTGCGTGAGTACGGAATGGGAAGTTGAAAGACTCTAGAAGTGCTTTGCCTTCTTCATCGGTCTTAGCAGTTGTGGTGATAGTAATATCTAAACCACGAACAGCATCAACTTTATCAAAATCAATCTCAGGGAAGATGATTTGCTCGCGTACACCCATTGAGTAATTTCCTCTACCATCAAATGACTTAGATGATAAACCACGGAAATCACGGATACGTGGAATTGCAATCACAATTAAACGCTCGAGGAACTCCCACATACGCTCACCGCGTAGTGTTACCTTACAGCCGATTGGATAGCCCTCACGAATATGGAAGCCCGCTACAGATTTACGAACTTTGGTGATTAGAGGCTTCTGACCAGCAATAGCGGTCATATCGCGTGCAGCATTCTCTAAAACTTTCTTGTCTGCAACTGCTTCACCAACACCCATATTCAGGGTGATCTTCTCAATCCGAGGGACTTGCATGATTGTCTTGTAACCAAATTTTTCTGTTAAGGCTTTGATTACTTCCTGCTTGTAAAGATCATGCAGTTTCGCCATCGTTATTCTCCTTTAATTAACGCTTACTTGGCTTGTGAAATGATCTGGTTGTTTGACTTGAAGAAACGAACTTTTTTGCCGTCTTCAACTCTAAAGCCAACACGATCAGCTTTCTTAGTTTCTGGGTTATAGATTGCTACGTTAGATACATCGATAGGTGCAACTACGTCAACAATACCGCCCTGAACGCCAAGATTTGGGTTAGGTTTCTGGTGTTTTTTCTTGACATTAATGCCTTCTACTAACACCTTGTGCTCACTAGTTAAAACACGGGTTACTTTACCAGTCTTGCCCTTGTCCTTACCGGTGATAACGATTACTTCGTCATTGGTGCGAATTTTCGCTGCCATTTTCTAATACTCCTCAAAAAAATTAGAGTACTTCTGGAGCTAAAGATACGATCTTCATAAATTGCTCAGAACGTAGTTCACGAGTAACTGGTCCGAAGATACGGGTACCGATAGGCTCATGTTGAGCAGTTAATAAAACTGCTGCGTTTGAATCAAAGCGAATTACTGAACCATCAGGTCTGCGAACACCTTTCTTGGTGCGAACAACAACTGCGTCTAGTACATCGCCCTTCTTAACTTTGCCGCGTGGGATAGCATCTTTTACAGATACCTTAATAATGTCGCCAATGCCAGCGTAACGGCGGTGAGAACCACCTAAAACCTTAATACACTGAACTGCACGTGCGCCAGAATTATCGGCAACGTCAAGCATACTTTGCATCTGGATCATTTTAAAATGCTCCGGTTAATAAAAAAAAACAACTTCCTAAAACAATTTAGAAAGGCGCTAAAATATACCATAAAAAAATTAAGACCGCAAGTATAAATTCTTACGGTCTTATTAGATTTTTATGAATTAGGCATTGATTGCCTTTTCGATCACGCTAACTAATTTCCAAGAAATAGTCTTAGAAACTGGTTTGCATTCACAAATTTCAACAAAATCACCAACGTGAGCTAGGTTCTCAGCGTCTGATACGTGGAACTTAGTAGTACGAGTAATGATCTTACCGTATACTGGGTGAGCAATACGGCGCTCAACTGCTACTACACAAGCCTTTTGCATCTTATCGCTTACTACGCGACCGCGTAAAGAACGAGCTACTTTTGCATTTGAATCTGACATTTAACTCTTCCTCTACTATGCGTTCTCAGAGTTTAATTTCTCTGAAAGAATTGTATTAATACGTGCGATATCGCGACGTACCTTACGTACGTTATCAGTTTGCTGTAAGCTACCTGACTTTAACTGGAAACGTAAGTTGAATTGCTCGCGCTGAAGATTTGAAAGTTCAGTCTTTAAGTCTTCAACAGACTTTTTACGTAAATCGTTTGCTTGCATTAGATCACCTGCTTACGAACGAAGGTAGTTGTTACTGATAATTTTGCTGATGCTAAGCGGAAAGCTTCGCGAGCAACTTCCTCAGAAATACCACCAATCTCGAAAAGTACACGACCAGGTTGAATTGGAGCAACCCAGTACTCAACAGTACCTTTACCTTTACCCATACGAACACCTAGAGCTTTTTGAGTGATAGGCTTGTCTGGGAATACACGGATCCAAACTTTACCTTCACGCTTCATCTCACGGGTGAATGCACGACGTGCAGCTTCGATCTCACGAGCAGTAATCTGACCGCGAGAAGTTGCCTTTAGACCAAACTCACCAAAAGATACAACTGAACCTGCATATGCTAGACCCTCGTTGCGACCTTTTTGAGTCTTACGATATTTTGTACGTTTAGGTTGTAACACTTATACTTCCTCCGTTACTCAGCAACTTTTGAAGCTGGAGCTTCTTCAGTCTTCTTAGCACGACGACCACGACCAGGACGAGCCTGATTGTCATCACGACGGCCACGACGACCTGCTGGAGCAGCTGCATTGTTACGGTCTTCAGTCTCTTCTTGAGTTAGTGGTAGACCACCTAAAACTTCACCCTTGAAGATCCAAACCTTAACACCGATAACACCATAGGTTGTTACAGCCTCTGATAAAGCGTAATCAATATCAGCACGTAGTGTGTGTAGAGGTACACGACCTTCACGTAACCACTCTGAACGAGCGATTTCAGCACCACCTAAACGGCCTGATACTTCAACCTTGATACCCTTTGCACCAGCACGCATTGCATTCTGAATTGCCTTCTTCATAGCGCGACGGAACATTACACGACGCTCTAATTGAGAAGCAATTGAGTCAGCTACTAACTTAGCATCAAGATCTGGCTTGCGGATCTCGCTGATATTTACTTGAGCTGGAACACCTGCGATTGCAGAGATCTTCTGACGTAACTTCTCTACGTCCTCACCCTTCTTACCGATTACGATACCAGGACGAGCTGTGCAAATTGTTACACGGATGCTCTTAGCTGGACGGTCGATAACAATCTTTGATACAGATGCGTTCTTTAACTCAGTAGTTAAATATTTACGAACTGCAGCGTCACTCTTAATGTTAGCTGGGAAATTTGCAGTAGATGCATACCAAACTGATGAATAAGCTTTGGTGATACCAAGTCTGATTCCGTTTGGATTAATTTTCTGGCCCATAAATTACTCCCTAACGCTCTGCAACAACAACGGTAATATGAGAGGTGCGCTTTACGATGCGATCTGCACGGCCTTTAGCACGTGGCATAATACGCTTTAATGAAGGGCCCTCATCAACCATGATCTTAGATACAACTAAGCTGTCGATATCTAAAGAATGATTGTTTTCTGCATTAGCAATTGCAGAGAGCAATACTTTACGGATTAGTGCAGCAGCCTTACGTGGGCTGAACTGTAATAAATCCAATGCTTTCTGAACAGGTAAACCGCGAACTTGATCTGCGACCAAGCGAGTTCTCTGTGCAGAAGAGCGAGCATAACGATGTATAGCTTTAACTTCCATTACATAAAACTCCAATTAGGCCTTAGCATCAGCAGCTACGGTGTGACCCTTAAAGGTACGAGTAGGTGCAAACTCACCTAACTTGTGACCAACCATTTCGTCTGAAACGAATACAGGTACGTGTTGACGACCGTTGTGAACAGCGATGGTCATTCCAATCATTTGTGGAATGATAACTGAACGGCGTGACCAGGTCTTAATAGGCTTTTTGTCGCCTGATTGTTGAACCTGTAGTACCTTCTTTAGTAAGGACGCATCAATAAATGGACCTTTCTTTAAAGAACGTGGCATGTTATATCCTCGCTAATCTATTAACGGTGGTGAACGATGTACTTATCAGTACGCTTGTTCTTACGAGTCTTGTAACCCTTACATGGAGTACCCCATGGTGAACGTGGCTGAATGCCCTTGTTACGGCCTTCACCACCACCGTGTGGGTGATCGATAGGGTTCATTGACATACCGCGAACAGTTGGACGTACACCGCGCCAACGGTTAGCACCAGCTTTACCTAATTGAGCTAGCATGTGCTCGCCATTACCAATCTCACCGATTGTTGCACGACCATCAGCAAGAACTTTACGCATTTCGCCTGAACGCATACGTAAGGTTACATAAGTACCTTCACGAGCAACTAGTTCGCAGTAGCAACCTGCTGAACGAGCGAAAACTGCACCAGCACCTGGGTTTAGCTCAACTGCGTGAACAGTTGTACCTAGTGGGATATTGTGCATAGGTAATGTGTTACCAACTTTGATTGGAGCATTTGAACCTGATACAACAACGTCACCAACCTTTAAGCCCTTAGGAGCTAAGATATAGCTACGAGTACCATCGGTATAGCAGATTAAAGCGATATGAGCTGAACGGTTTGGATCATACTCTAAACGCTCTACGCGTGCCTCAATACCGTCCTTTTGACGCTTGAAGTCAACTAAACGATAACGTTGCTTGTGACCACCGCCAATGTGACGAGTAGAGATGTGACCATAGTTATCACGACCACCAGTCTTGCGCTTTTCTACTGTTAAAGAGCGCTCTGGACCACCTTTCCATAAGCCTTCAGTCTTGATCTGAATTACATGACGACGGGCTGGTGAAGTTGGCTTTGCCTTAATGATTGCCATTATTTGCTCTCCTTGTTAACCTGAGCGGCTTCTTCAACGTCGAATTGAGTGCCTTCAGGAAGAGTAACATAAGCCTTTTTCCAGTCTGAACGCTTGCCAAAACCACGTGCAGTGCGACGAACTTTACCTTGGAAGTTTAAAGTACGAACTGACTCAACTTTAACTTCAAAAATAGATTCTACAGCTGCTTTGATTTCATCTTTAGTTGCGTTCTTTAATACTTTAAATACTAAAGTATTTTTCTCATGTGCTGCACTGCTCTTTTCAGAGATAACTGGTGCACACAAAACATTCAATAAACGTGCCTGAGACATTATTTAAGCAACTCCTCTACCTTCTTAACAGCAGCAGATGTGATTAACACTTTGTCAAAGCCTACTAGGTTAACTGGGTTGAACTCTGCTGAACCTGGCTGACAT
>JAEWPL010000012.1 GCA_023460615.1 Pseudomonadota bacterium
GAACAATATCTGCTACATCTTTTTGTAGCTCTGATGATTTCTCATTTAAAGTATTAAAAGTGTAAGGTAATTCGCTTATGTGTGGAACTACACCATTTCTTGTCGAAAAATCAAAATGATAGGCATAGACTTTGTTCTTTTCACTTAATTTGTCTAAAAAGATCTTTGTTCCAAGATTAAACATAATGTCACCTAAAAACTCTGCTTGTCGATATAGCACACTATGCTCTTTATCGATAGGATAAAGCTCTTTTAAAAGTTGCCCTTTATCTTGCCCAAAATGGTTATTTAAGGCTTTGTAGTAATCTTGCTCTGTTACACCATCTTGCACAAAGTTAATGCCTTCATGAGTGTTATAGCCAATCAGCACCTCTACTTTTGGAAATTTATGGGAGGCTAAAGCTTTGTAAGGATCACGTGGTAACACCACACCATCATAATTAGGCTTTAAGTAGTTGTAAGTTTTACCTTTGACAAAGTCATAATCAAAGCTTGCTTGTGTTGCAAGTAACATCGGATCTAATTGTCTTAAAAGATTTAGACCTGCATCAGAGTCATCAGCTCCAAAGGTTTTAGCTACATTAAAGCTATTTTTATAAGTAGAGTATTGATTCTCTTTAGCGGTAAAACTTGAAAATGGATAATTTAAGATAGTGCCACTTTGCATAATGGCTCTTTTAAATAAACCGCGGGCTTTAGGACTTAAAAGCAAAGCTGACACACTATAGGCGCCTGCAGACTCACCACCAATAGTAACTTTATTAGGATCTCCTCCAAATTCTCTTATGTGGTCGTGCACCCACTCTAAAGCACTTATCTGATCTAAAAGTCCCCAATTTCCTGTAGTCTTATATTCTTTTAAAGTAGCTTTTGAGGAGTAAAAACCTAAGGCGTGCAATCTATAATTTAGAGTTACTAAAATCACGCCGTTTTTAGCAAAGCTTTTGCCATGATAGATAGGCTGTGAGGAATCGCCTGATACAAAAGCACCACCATAAATCCAAACATAGACTGGAAGTTTCTCATTTTTGGCAATGCCACTTTTGCGATAGATGTTCAAGCAAAGATAGTTGTTATCAAAAGAGCCTGTCTCTTGCTCAAAATTTGTAAGATATGAATATTGAGGTACGATTTTACAGAACTTATCGGCTTTAAAAGTGGATTTAAAAGGCTCTGCCTTTTGTGGTGGGGCAAAACGCAAATCACCTTCAGGAAGTTTTGCATAAGGAATGCCTTTAAATACTTCTACGCCACTGTCTACTACACCTTCAATATCCCCTAAGGAGGTGTGCACTAAAGGATTTGCAAAAACTTTAGTAAGAAAGCTTAGGACAATTAACAAGGTTACACCAACGGACTTTATCATTTCCTAAGCTCCTTTAATTACAAAAACTTTTGTAAGGACTCTAACACTATTTCAAGGTTATTAGGATCCCCTATTTTAAGCTCTTTTTTAAACAAAGCACTTTGTGCATTTGCTAAAGAGCCCCTAAGCCAAGTCATTTGATGTTTAGCAAGGTGCGCAGTTGCAATCACACTAGCTTCAATCATCTGCTCTTTATCAAGATTGCCATCTAAATATTCCCAGACTTGTCTATAACCTACACAACGCATAGAAGGCAGATCTAAGTTTAGATCACCCCTTGCTTTTAGTTTTTGAACCTCATCAATTAAACCGTCCTTAAGCATTTGATTAAAACGAATTCTAATCAACTCTCTTAAATGGGTTCTATCATCATTTTCAGGTAGCAGGATATATTCAAGTCTTTCAAAAGGACATTGGCATTGCTTGTTCTCAAAAAAGGAGCTCATAGCTCTACCTGTCATTTGATAAACTTCTAAAGCTCTTGAAACTCTTTGTTTATCATTAGGATTTAACTTTTGATAGGAAACAGGATCAATAGTCTTTAGCTTTTGATGCATTGCAGGCCATCCAACTGCTAAAGCTTCTTTAGCAATAGCAGCTCTAACCTCTGGTGTGGTAGTAGGCAGTGGAGATAAACCATCTACAAGAGCCTTGTAGTACATCATCGTACCACCACAAATGACAGGGATAGCACCTCTTTGTTCAATCTCTTTTACTAATCTTATGCAATCTTCACGAAAGTTAGCGGCACTATAGCTATCTTTTGGGGAGATAATATCAATAAGGTGATGTGGTACGCTCAATAACTCCTCTTTTGTAGGCTTAGCAGTACCTATATCCATGTCTTTATAGATTAAAGCAGAATCTAAACTTATGATTTCTATCTTAAGATGCCTTGCTAAAGATAGCGCTAAGGAAGTCTTACCAGAGGCTGTAGGTCCTAAGATTACTATGGCTCTATTCTTCAACTGTACCACCAAATTTATAAGCTAATTGTTTTAAGTTCACTTGAACAGATGCGCCTTCGACTTTAGCAAGATCTTCTATAGTGTTGATATTCTTTAAAACCTGACGAGGCATTAGTGCATTGTTCTGATGATTTTGATAATTTGCAATTAACATCGACAATTGCAATGGACAATGCCCATCTTCAATACTTGAGAAAGCTGCGCTGATAATCGGTAGTGCTTTTTGGCAAAGTAAAGTTAAATTACTGCCTTTGACACTTTGTGGGATCTTAATCATTTCTGCTTTAGTTTTAGTTAAAGTAAGCTCAAAACCACAACGCATCAATGCTTTTGTAGCATTTTTAAGACCTTTAATTAAAGTATCTTCAAGTTTTAAACTAAAAGGAATTGTAAGTGCATAGGTTTGTACACTACTGTTCTCAACTTCCTCACTATAAACTTTTGCATTTAAATAGCAGTAAACTTTTTTAATATTTACAAAGTAGTATTTGCCATCTTCTTTGACTAAAGCGATGTTGCTATCAACCATATCTAAAAAAGCTATCTTGTCGGTGCTAGTAAATAAATCTACCTCTTGTTTAAGATTTAAATTAGCACTAGTGCCCACAGCTTGAGAGCTGACTTGCGATTTAAATAAATTGATATTACGGTTTACTTGCTCTTGATTAGATAAAGTACTTGCATAAGGAGATAAACTAGAGCTTGTAGCTGTAGCACCACCTTTATTGTTGCTTAAACTAGTATTAGCATGAGTTATGATAGGACTGCTTCTATCTTTAACATCCTTTAAATTGATAAATGAAGACATTCCATTTGGAAAAGCAGGTAGCTTATTACTATTGATATCAAAGCAAGTGGAGTGCATGGATGGTGCTAAACTGCTTGGCTGAGTACTATTTGAAGCGGCACTTAAAGGAGCACTTTGACTTTCTGTATTAGTAATTCCTGCCCCTAAAAGAAGATCTTCAGATGAACAAGCAGGACCTACTCCAGCCTTTTTTAAAGCTAGAACAATGCTATCTACAATTAAATCGTGAACTAATGAGGTTTCATGGAATCTAACCTCATCCTTACGAGGATGTACATTTACATCGACAGCTTTAGGATCAATAGTTAAGTACAACACGCATCTTATAGGTAAGGTTTGCCCTAACACTTCATAAAAAGCTTCTTTTAAAGCATGAGTAACTACTCTATCTGCTATAGGTCTACCGTTTAAAAAGAGGTAAATTTGCTCAGCAACACTTGCCTCAACTGGGGGTGGAGGTAGAAGCATACCTTCCATCTTTAAATTAGGATCTTCGCATAAAACCTTAATGCCATCGCAGGAAAAATCACTACCAATTAAAGTTGCAGTGCGTTGATGATCAAGTCCTTGCTCTTTTGATGATTTATTTACTTTAAGGATAGTTTTTCCATCAGAGATAAGCTCAAAACCTACATCAGTATGAGCTAGTGCTACACGGATAAAAGTATCTTTGATTTTTAAAAATTCAGTTCTGTCAGATTTTAAAAATCGGCGACGGGCAGGAGTGTTAAAGAACAATTCTGCTACATCTACAGTTGAACCTGTAGGATGAGCTGCAGGCATAATATTAGGCTCTTGTTCAGGACCTTCAACGCTTACACTAAAGGCGTGCTCTTGATCTTTAGTTTTAGAAGTTAAAGTAAGCTTACTTACAGAGGCAATTGAGGCTAAAGCCTCCCCACGAAAGCCTAAAGTGTGAATAGCAGCTAAGTCCTCAACGGTGTAAACTTTTGAGGTAGCATGAGGAGCTAGTGCCAAAGCTAAATCGTCTTTTTCAATGCCGACACCGTCATCACGGACTCTAATTAAAACTTTACCTGCGCTTTTGATTTCGCATAAGACTTTACTTGCATGAGCATCTACTGCGTTTTCAAGTAATTCTTTGACTACAGAAGCTGGTCTTTCTACCACTTCTCCGGCAGCAATTTGGCTAGCTAATTGTTTAGATAATCGTCTAATTACTGTCATAAAATTTCCTATGGTAGATATAGAACTTGACCTACTCGTAAGACATCGCTTTTTAGATTATTAGTCTTTTTAATTGAGGCTACACTTGTACCATACTTTGCGGCGATAGCAGATAAAGACTCACCTTTTTTCACAGTGATACTCTGTTTTCCTTTTAAAGAATTAGTACGAGCATAAGACTCTTGGCGAGACTTAATCTTTTGAGCAGGATATTTCTCGTAATAGGATTTAATACCTAAGTAAATTCTGTAAGCAATTTGCTTTTGATAGTTAGGTTGATTTAACTGAATTTCCTCATAACGATTAGATAGATAACCAGTTTCAATCAACAAGGATGGAATATCAGGTGATTTTAATACTGCTAAAGAGGCTTTGATTGGCTCAGACTTTCTTACATGAGTAAAAGCTTTAAGCTTAGCTAAAATCTCTTTAGCAAGTAAATTTCCTTCAGAGCGAGAGTTTGTTGAGGACATATCCAAAATAGCAGTGGCTAAATATGGATTACCTACACTCTGATCCATAACCTCGCCAGCTCCACCAATTAACTTAGTTTGTTGATTTTTCTGTAAAATCTTACTGTTCTCTCTAGTAGCACGTCGCTCTGATAAAACTAAAACACTCGCACCACGAGCAGTTGAGCTTCCTGACTCTACAGAATCAGCGTGGATAGAAATTAACAAATCAGCTTTTCTTTTACGCGCAATTTCAGAACGTCTATCTAAATCAATAAAGATGTCTTTTGCACGGATGAGTGTGCCTCTAAATTGCTTATTTGAATTGATGTAATTAACTAAAGCTTTTGAGATAGCTAAAGTTACATTCTTTTCTCTAACGCCACGTTTACCTATAGCGCCAGGATCTTTACCACCGTGACCTGCGTCAATTGCAATAATAAAAGGTTTAGAAATTGACTTTACAGCAACAGGAACTGGAGGTGCTACTGACTCCTCAACTACATCCTCAATCTCTGCTTTGGTAGTTTTGGTTTTGGTATTTTTTACGTTTGGTGTTTGCTTTTTAGTTTTAGCAACTTTATCTTGTTGGGCCTTTTTGTCACAAGCAGCCTTATAGTCAGATCTTAATTTAGTTAAATCCTTTTGGTAGGCTTTTACATCCTTAGGCTCCATGGTTCTAAAACCATCTTTAGTGGCCTTAGTATATTTGATAAATAAATCGCGCTCGTAGGTTTTAAGGGGGACACTAACATCAATTGTAGTGTGATCTTTTAAAACTACAGTGGTGTTATCTGTTTTTTTAGTTGAGGAAGCTTTAGTGTCCTTTTGACTTGCTTTTGAGCTAGAGGCTTTTGTTGCATGCTCAAAATCTAACACTAAGCGGTAATTTTTACTGTTTTTTGAGGTAGCTAAAACAAAAGCTTTAGGACAAGTGCACTGCTTTAACGAAAATAGGTAACGTACGTCTTTTTTATCTAGTCGCTTTTCGAGGGCTACTACACAGCTTTTTGAAGATAAATTTAAAGTTTTAGGCGCAGTTTGGTAGTTTGCAAGATCCCTAAGTCTAACCACAAAAGTATTACCGTCTTTACTCAAAAAAGTTGAGTAATTTGGTTTACTTTTTAACTCTAACACAATGCGAGTTTTATAAGCATTGTGGTAGGAGCGCATAACTTCTAAAGAATTGGCAATAGCGCTTTGTGGTAAAAGTACTAAAAGACTAATTACCACTGCAAAATTTGCACAAAGACGATTTAAAAAAGACACTTTTTTATTAATTTAAATTCTGAACGATTGAATCAAGCTCTGCTTTACCTAATAAGTTAGATTCTATCACAACCTGTCTTGATTGCTCTAAATAACTAAGTTTGAGTACAATATCTGGGCTTGGTAGTACGCCTTGAGCTTTATCAGGCCACTCGACTAAGCATATACAAGGCTTTGAAAAGTAGTCACGAATGCCCATATACTCAAGCTCTTCAGGATCTAATAGTCTATATAAATCAAAATGATATATAGAGTAATTTTCAAACTCATAAGGCTCAACTAAAGTATAAGTTGGAGATCTTACCACGTCGTTATAGCCACAAGCGCCGATAAAACCTTTAGAAAAGGTGGTTTTACCTGCACCTAAATCCCCTTCTAAGTTAATTAAGATACTACGTTGAAGTTTCTTGCATAAAGGCACACATAAGGCTTGTAGTAGAGTGCCTAATTTAACAGTTTGCTCTGCGCCTTTAATGGTAAAACTAACACTTTGCATTGATTAAATCTCTTACATAGTTACATAAATCTAGTGGTAAACAACCTAAAACGCCTTCTTTGTTACCACATATTTGACCTGCTCTTGCGTGTACGCAAGCTGCTGCAATAGCCGCCATATCAAGATCTAAGCCTTGAGCTAAAAAGGAGACTATCATACCAGTTAAAAAGTCCCCAGAGCCACCGGTGGCTAAAGCTGGAGCAATTTCATTGATAATCGTTAATCTTTGAC
>JAEWPL010000013.1 GCA_023460615.1 Pseudomonadota bacterium
GCTAATTACGGTCCATCTAAACTTTGGCCTGTAGAGTATTTTGCAAAAGTCTCTGACTGGTGGATTGAACAAGGTGGTTGTGTAGTAGGTCTTGGTTCAAAGAAAGATATTCCTACTGTAGAGAGTATTTACTCTCACATTCAAAACAAAGAACACTTTTACAATATTGCAGGTAATACTAATTTAACTGAAGCTCTAGATATTGTTGGTCACGCAACCGCAGCTGTTTGCAATGACTCAGGTTTAATGCACACTGTAGCTGCAGCTGATATTCCTCAAGTTTGCATCTTTGGTTCAACTTCAACTCATTACACTCCACCTTTATCTGATAAAGCAATTTGTGTCGAGTCCACAGAGCCTTGTCACCCTTGTTTTAAGAGAACTTGTAAATTTAATACCTATGCTTGCCAAAAGGGTATTAAGCCAGAACTTGTAATTGAAAAACTAAAACAACTAGTAAATCTATAATTATGAAACTTTACGCACAGATAGTTCTTTTGCTCTATAAAATTTTAACTATTTTTATAGCTCCTATTGGAGCTACTTTTCTAAGCTATAAAAAAAGAAAAGATCCTAGTTACGGAGTAAAGTTTTTTAATTTATTAGGTTTTTACAAGAAACAATTAGGTAATTTCGTTTGGTTTCATGGAGCTTCTGTAGGTGAGATTAACGCTTTAAAACCACTAGTAAATGAATTTACTAAAACTCACCCAAATCAAAAGGTTGTGGTTACAACCATGACCATGACAGGATATTTGCAAGCAAGAACCATTAAAGATGTACACGTTGCAATCTCTCCTTTAGATTCACCACTTAGCTTATGGGGCTTTTTTCATGCTTTCCATCCTAAAGCTTTATTTATCATCGATACTGAGCTTTGGCCTAATATGCTTGATAAAGCATATAAAAATCATTGTCCTGTAGTTATCTTTAACGCTCGCTTGCAAGATAAGAATGTTAAAAGTTATCTAAAACATAAATTCCTCGTAAAACACCTTATTGCAGATAAGTTATCAAGTGTTTTATGCATGAGTTTTGCCGACCTAATGCGTTTTAAGCATATTGGTGTTGATGAGGATAAATTAAAGGTTACAGGAAAC
Source organism: Pseudomonadota bacterium (assembly GCA_023460615.1). Taxonomy (GTDB): domain Bacteria; phylum Pseudomonadota; class Gammaproteobacteria; order Enterobacterales; family Succinivibrionaceae; genus Succinivibrio. Next base: position 1,101 of record JAEWPL010000013.1, read on the forward strand.
ATCAAATACGATTTAAAACCAAGAGATGAGCTATTTGCTAAGGCTTTAACTTACAAAAATCAATTGTTTAAAGGAAAAGTATTTGGAGCAATAAGTACCCACGAGGGTGAAGAGGAAATCGTTATCAATTCCTTTATTGAAGCTAAAAAACACCTTTCTAATTTAAAATTGGTCTTAGTTCCAAGACATCAAACTACTGTAAGTAAAGCTTGCGAACTCTTAACCTCTAATCAAATTACCTTTAAAAAGAAGTCAGAATTAAAAGATCTTTGTGATTTTAGCGCTGATGTCTTAATTGGCGACACTATGGGTGAAATAGAGCTTTACTTAGGTCTGTGCGATCTAGTGTTTATGGGTGGTAGCTTTGTTAATGTAGGTGGACATAATCCTTTAGAGCCAGCTTATTTCTCACTGCCAATTCTTACAGGTCCTGATTATCACAATTTCCAAGAGCAGTTTGATAAGCTAATTGATGCTAATGGAGCCTACCTTGCTTACGATCCTAAGGAATTAACAAGACTCATAGTAAAACTACTTGAGGATCAAGAGCTTTTAGAAAAGACTGGAATAAAAGCCCTTGATATTCAACAACAAGGGCGTGGTGCTCTTAAACGTACTTTAAGCAATATGGAGAAGTTTATTATTTAGCTTGAATAGACTTTAAGAAATCAATATATTCTCTTGCTCTTGCAGCAATGGCATCTGCGTTAACAATTTCTTTATCGTTGATGCCATATAATACGAAAGTACCAGCATAATCTGCTTTGCACATCTCAAAAGCACGTAGCATGCAGGCTAAATATTCTTCAACCTTACGGTGATGACGACCTTCAGCAGTGTATGCAGCTTCCTCACTACCACAAGTTACTGCGATTGCTACTTTCTTGCCCTCTAAATGATTACCGTTTTTAAAAGCCCAATCTGAGGTTAGGACTTTATCAAACCATTCTTTAGTCTTTGGTGGACAGGTAAACCAATATAATGGAAACTCAAAAACTAATGATCCGTTATTATCAATTAAACAGTGCTCTTTGCTTGCATCGATTTGACCTGTAGGGTAGCAACTTTGTAGATTGTGAATAAGAATATCATCAGGATACTTTCTCATTTCCTCAACAAATCTACGATTTGCATTAGATAGATCATAATTTGGGTGATCTAAGATTACGACCGTTTTATTACTTTTCACTTTTTGCTCCTTACTCTGTCTAGCTTAATTTGATTTTAGAGCTTCATTACATAGTTTATTAAAATACTCTTCATTAAACTCACTTTGACAATCAAGCTTCTTTAACAGCTCTTTATTAAAGGATCTTTTTAAACGATCTAGCATGCTTTGCTTCTTATTATCGCTTAATTTTTCTAATAGGAAGCATTTGTCAAAGTCGATTACATATACCTCTAATTTATCATTAATTAGGATATTTCTAATGTTTAGATCTGTATGAAGTACACCTGCTTCAAAAAATTTCTTTATACATTTACCAATTTGTAGATATTCTTCTTCAGAAAGGTTTCTGTTTGATAGCACGTAGGATAAGTCATTAAAACCAACTAATCTCTCAATTACAATTTGTTGCTTTACACTAATTAGGTTGGTCTCTTGCCTTGCAATGATAGGTGTTGGAACAGGTAAGTTTAGTGCTTTAAGCTTTAATAGCAATCTAAACTCATCAAACGCTCTATGAGGATGACTTTCAAATTTAAAGAATTTATCTTTAACTAGCTTGCCAAACAAACCGCCTCTCTTATAGCTTCTTAAGATGAGGTTTAAGTTATCTTTAGCAAAGAGTATGGTTTGACCTCTACCACCTCTTGTCTCTACCTTAGATTGAGAGGTAATTTTAGCAAGATCAAAATAATCTTCGTAATAGGCTTGTTCTTGTGCTTTTAGCAAAAGTGAATTAACTAAATAACTAGTATTATTAAAGTCTAACTTAAAATAGTTTTCCATAAAGTCTTATTCCAATGTTTGTCTTCATTATACATTCTTATCCACTTTTAAAGTTAGTAACTTAAAGCTACAATAATCTAAGTTTCAACAATTTGCTTAAATTCCGATGAAAAACGACTCTAAATCTATCTGTATTTTACGCTTATCAGCTCTTGGCGATTGCATCAATGCTTTTGGTTTAGTAAATGCATTGCATAAATCAAACAAAGATATAGAAGTAAACTTCGTTATTGATAAGAGATTCTCATCGCTTTTTATTAAGGAAGATGGCACATCTATTGTCCCGCTAACTCCTGTCGATATAAAAAAGGATGGCTTAATAAAGTCCTTTTTTAAATTAAAAAAGCAATTATCAAACCATAAGTACGATGCTTTATTTAATTTACAAACTTCAATTAAAGCATCTTTACTATCCACAGCTATAAAAGCCTCTGTAAAACTTGGTTATGATAAAGATAGACGCAGAGAATGCCAAAATCTTTTTATAAATCATGAGGTTGTATCTCCAAAAAATCCTCATGTTTTAGCAGGCTTTTTAGAATTTGCTCATCAAAGTGGTTTTGATAAATTAACCCCATGCTGGGACTATGATTTGTCAGAACAGGAAATTGAAAGAGCTAAGACTTTAGTTCTAAATAATCAAAGAATTTTTACTATTTCTCCTTGCTCAGCTAAAGCCATCAAGAATTGGACTGTAGATGGATATATCGCCATTGCAAAACATGCAATCGAAAAAGGATTTAAAGTAGTACTAATTGGTTCTCCAAATCCTAATGAAATGCAAATTTGCTCATTACTAAAAGATAACTTAGGTGATAATGTAATCAATTTATGTGGTAAAACTTCTCTTAGAGAATTAGCTACAGTAATCAGTCTATCAAAGCTTGTGCTATCACCAGATAGTGCTGCTATGCATTTAGCATCTTCACTTCAAGTACCTGTAATTAGCTTGTATGCTGTTCATGATCCAAAGCGAGTAGGTTCTTGGTATTTTAAAGATCTCCAGATAAGTGTTTATGACCAATTATGCAAAAAAGAACTTGATGGAAAAGAGCACAATTGGAGATATAGAGTTAAAGATCCTGATGCAATGAAGAATATTTCCATTGAGCAAGTTGTTAACACTTTTGATTACGCTATTGAAAAATACCAAATTTAACTACTATGAATACATTAGCTGTTTTTCCTGGAACCTTTGATCCTATAACCTTAGGTCACATGGATATCATTACCAGAGCTTCAAAAATCTTTGATAACGTTATTATTGCAGTCGCTAATAGTCCTTCTAAACATACCTTATTTGATTTAGATACTAGAGTCTCTTTAATCCAAAAATCTGTTAAAAATTTACCTAATATCTCGGTTGAAGGTTTTTCTGGGATGTTGATTTCTTTTTTAAAAGAAAAACAAGCTAACATCTTAATCCGTGGAGTTCGATCTGTAGCTGATTTTGATTATGAAAACCAGCTAGCTGGTATGTACCGACTTGCAGCCCCTGAAATTGAGATAGTTATGTTACCATCTAACTCTCAAATCTCTTATATTTCCTCAACTTTAGTTAGAGAGGTAATTATCCATAAAGGAGATGTAACACCTTTTGTGCCTAAAGAAATTTGTGATTTAGTTAAGAAGTAATCTTACTTTTGACAATGAGGGCAATAGTAGGTAGTGCGTTGCCCTTGAACTATCTTTTCTATTTTAGTCCCACAAGTTTGGCATGGTTCATTATAATGACCATATACTTTTAAATTCTGCACAAAGTATCCAAGTTTACCATCAGCACCTTCAAAATCTCTTATGGTTGTGCCTCCTTTTTTGATGGATTCATTCAAGATTTTAACAGTACTTTTAACTATGGCTTGGCACTCTTGCAGAGTAATGCTGTGTGAACTTCTTGTAGGTAATATTGAGGTATCAAAGAGGATTTCACTAGCATAGATATTACCAATACCGACCACTATAGAATTATCCATTAAAGCTTGTTTAATAGATTTTTTTAATCGGTTAAGTTTTTTAAATAAATATTCTGCATTAAAGTTATCAGATAAAGGTTCCACACCTAAGCTTTTTAACAGAGAACTTTCAAAAGGAGGATGATCTTCACCAAAATACTCAACTAAACCAAAGCGTCTAACATCGTTTAGTACAATTTGAACATTGCTATCGGTTGTTATAGAGAAGTGATCATGAATAGACAATTGACATGGTTTATCATTAACTTTTAAATGACCTGTCATGCCAAGATGTATTAACAAATAACCTTTATCAGTGGTTATGATTATGTATTTAGCTCTTCGTTCTACCTTTAATACCTTGGCGTTTTCAAGCTTTTTAAGATCCTGAGAAAAAGGCTTTCTAAGACTCTTATCATCAAAGTAAACTTTTGAGATTTTATGAGATAGTAAAGGATCAATGATCCCTCGTCTTGTAACCTCAACTTCTGGTAATTCAGGCATAATAATTCTCTACAACTAATACACTAAAGTCATTGTATCACATCAGAGAATTTAGGGGATTGTGTTTAAGAGAGGAATGGTGCTGGCAGAAGGGCTTGAACCCACGACCCCCTGTTTACAAAACAGGTGCTCTACCAACTGAGCTATGC
>JAEWPL010000014.1 GCA_023460615.1 Pseudomonadota bacterium
TGCGCAAAGTAGCCAATCTTAATGCCTTTACCTAAAGTAACGGTTCCATGTACAGGTTTTAATACACCACATAGGGTTTTAATAAGAGTAGACTTACCTTGTCCGTTCTTACCAAGTAAACCGATTCTGTCGCCGGCAATCAGCATTAAATTGATCTTTTTTAAGATGATGTTATCTTCACCGTAGCCTGCATCTAGCTCTTTAAGATCAGCAATAATATCTACAGTACGCTCAGGATCATTAAAGTGAATATGGTATGGAGATTCTTCTTGAGTGACGGCAGTAAGCTTCAATCTATCAATTGCCTTTAACATACTCTGAGCTTGTTTAGCTTTAGAGGCTTTATATCTAAATCTTTCGACAAACTCTTGCATGTGAGCAAGGGTAGCTTCCTCACGCTTACGACTAGACTTTTCATTTTGAATTCTGATAGCACGTAATCTCTCATATTCTGAGTAGTTACCAGTGTACATCACAAGTTTTCCTGCTTCAAAGTGCAAAATATTTGAGCAGAAAGTATCTAGAAAATCTCTATCGTGGGAAATACATAAGATCATGCCTTGATAATTTTTTAGGTAATTCTCAAGGAAGATAATGGTATCTAAATCTAGATGGTTAGTAGGCTCATCTAGTAAGAGCGCGTCTGACTTGTATATAAGAGCTTGCGCAAGATTAAGTCTCATACGCCAACCACCAGAGAACTCTTTTACAGGATTGTGCATTTGATTTTCACTAAAGCCTAAACCGTGTAAAAGAATTTTTACTCTAGCATCAATATCCCAAGCACCAGCTATACCAAGCTTATCCTCGATTAAAGCTATCTTTTCACCATTGTTTTGCGCATAAGCTTGCTCTTTTTGCTTTAGCAATTCCATTAAATCTTTATCACCTTGCTTTACGTACTCTAAGGCAGGAATATCTAAAGATGGAGTTTGCTGTGAAACAGAGGAGATCTTAAAATCTTTGGGTAAGATGATATTACCAAGCTCACAACTTACTTCGCCTTTAATGGCTGCAAAAAGGGTAGATTTACCACAACCATTGCGACCTATAATACCTACTTTTTGACCTGGAAAAATACTAGCACTAGCATGCTCTAGTAGGTATTTACTAGAACGCATTAAAGTAACGTCATTGATTTGGATCATAGCTTTAATTTAAGTAAAAAATGGTGGCAAGGCCACCATTTAAGGATTATAAAGGATTGGTGTTTTGAACTAGAGTAATACCGTCCTTAACACGTATGTTGCGGATGGTAATGGCGTGTTTATCACCACCTATTACTCTTAATACAGAAACATTAAGCAGAGGAATACCACTAGATTTACAAGCTCGAACTAAGGATGGAATTACTGTTGAAGATCCTTGGTTTTGAGCTACCTCAACGTTTGTTGCCTGTACCACCTCAAGACCTTGAGATCTAAAAGCAACACTTATTGCACTTGAAACGTCTTTTACGCAATCAGACATATCTGAAGGGATCACGGTTGGTGCAATATAAATAGGTCCTTTATCATTTTTTAGTCTATTTGCTTGCTCATAAGCAATTTTATAAACTACTTGTTTGATATTAGCGGTATTTAACTTGCCACACTTAGCTTTAAGATCAATTTTTTCTTGATCAATTAGACTTTGAGCATCGTTGTTTAAAACTAAAGTTTCTGGATCTTCTTCAGTATCTTCACTTTCTTGCAAAGATTCTGTTGTGGTGTCAGTAGCTACAGTGGTATCAGAAGAAGTTATTTGAGGTGCTACTTCTTGTAAAGCATTTTTCTCATTATCCTCTTCTTGAGTTTCCTCTTCTTTTTCTTGAGCTTGAAGCTTATTTAAATCCACCTTGCCGTTGACCACCTGACTTAAGCCTACCTTATTTAAAGCAGTACTTTTCTCAGATTTTTCTTGTATTCCATCAATGGTAGGTAAGATTAAGCTTTGATTCTGAAGATCTGTCTCCTCAGGTACATAAGGCTTGATTTGACCTGCTTTTAACTCTTCTTTATAGGCTTTAGCAACTTGCTCTGCTACTTTTGTTTCTTTAGCTGATTGAACTGCAGGCTTTTTCTTTACTGTTCTCTTACGCTTAACAGTTTTAACCTTTTTAGGTTGCTGTGTTTGAACTACAGGAGTTCCATCAGGACCTACTGAACTGTCAAAAAAGTTTGAATTACAGCCTGTTAAAGCCCAAAACAAAGCACTGATGCTTAAAGCAACCAGTGATATTCTTACTTTACCATTCATAATGATTGAAATTAAATTTTATCGTGAGGAAAACCAAAACCACCTAAGTAACCACCTGCTAATAAATGCATATGAATATGTGGTACTTCTTGACAGCCATCTTTACCTACGTTTACGATTAAGCGATAACCAGACTCGTTAACACCTAAGTCTTCAGCAATCTTTCTTGCAACGATAAATAAATGACCTAACATTTGCTCATCACAAGGCTCTACCTGAGCTACAGAAGGAATAGGCTTGTTAGTAACAATTAAAATGTGGTGTTCAGCCTTTGGATTGATATCTAAAAAAGCGGTCACTAAATCGTCATGATAAATGGTCTTTGATGGAATGGTGCCATTGATAATTTTAGTAAAAATTGTCTCTTCGCTCATAACTAAATTCCTTTTGTAACTATTTGTTTATACTGTAAATTTAATAGCCAAATTATAACACAAAAATTAGTTGCAACTTAGAGTAATTAGCCTTTTGTATCAATATAGGCATTACTGTGATT
>JAEWPL010000015.1 GCA_023460615.1 Pseudomonadota bacterium
CGGGTTAAACCAACCTTTTGCCAAAACTTAACAGAGCCTGCGTTTACAGTGTTCGCTTGCACTGATAAGTGAATAGGAATATCTGGGTATTGTTCACGCACGATATCAATTAAGCCAGGATCTGCCATAATAAAAGCATCAGGTTTTAGTTCTGCCATTTCGTCAACAATGTGTTTAAAGGCAGCAACTCTACGCACGTGAGGAATAATGTTAAGTACAGCATGTACCTTTTTACCCATCTTATGAGCTTCCTCAATACCTTTTTGGAAGTCTTCTTTGATAAAGCCATTACCACGAACACGTAAAGACCATTTTGGAACACCAGCATAAACGGCATCAGCACCAAAGTTTAGAGCCATATGAAGGTGTTTTAAAGAGCCTGCAGGGGCTAGTAATTCAGGTTTTTTAAGCACGGTCACAGTCAAATATCTCCAATAGGTAATCAGACAATTGCTCGAAAATTTCGCCTTGAAGCACAAGTTCAGCTTGAGCATCTGCTATTTCGTCATCTCCACCTTTAGGAAGATTTTTCTCAACGTAAATGTCTGCAAGCTTAATTTTCTTTAAGGCAATTTCTTGAGTAAGTGTAAATTCAACGCTGTCCTCAAAGTTTAAGCCGATTTCTGTGGCAACTTTGCCAGCTTGTAAATGAACAGCAATCTCCTCAGAGGTTAAATCTTCTTTTGAAGCTCTAATTACACCACCATCTTCATCTTTACTCTTTAAGGTGGTCTCTGAGCCATATTTAAATTTCTCAGGTAGAGTATTTTGAGTAAGCCAAGTAGTAATTCTTTCATCAACTAAGCAACGAGGCGTTAGCAATTTTGCAGGGAAAGTAGAGAAGGCTTCTCTTAATAAAGCTAAAGCTCTTTCTGCGCGTTTTGCTGAGGTAACAGAGATGCCAACAATGTTCTTATCGGTGTTACACCAAATTAAGAAATCTCGGCGGGTTGCAAAAGCTTGAGCTAATAACTTATTAGTTACAGCAGCTTTTAAAGCTTCTTTTTCGGACTTTTTAAGCTGTCTTTTAAGTTCTATTTCCTTAGCATCTGTAAGTTCTTGAAGGTTTGCTTTAACTACAGAAGATGGTAATAACTTGCTTTCTTCTGTTAGTTTAAAGAAAAAATGAGAACCTGTTGAAAAGTGATAAGGAGTGTGTGGTCCAAATAAAGGAGCAAAACCTATAGTGGCAACTTCTTGGGCCTGACAAGGGGTAAACTTAGCTTTCTCAAGAGCTTCCTCTGTTAAAGTAGGATCTTTTAACACAGGTAAAATCTCTTTTAAATCAACTGTATAAAATCTGGCGTTTTTAAACCACATAATTAAATTCCGATTACAAAAATATTGATGCAAATTATGCGAAAAAATGCGACTTTTTTCAAGATCTTAATCTAGGTTTAAGTCCTTTATTTGATTGATTTTTTAGGTATAAAAGAGTAAAATTTTACGGTATTAAATTATTGTTAAATTAAGGTAGATCCCATGTCAGATAATACCGATAATCCAAATCAAGAACTAGATAATGCAAAGGCTACTACCATAGAGGCAACAGGCATTAATTCTCAAGTTCCAACCGTAAATCTTGAGGAAGAGTTAAAGCAGTCATTTATTGACTACGCCATGTCTGTTATTGTTGATAGAGCTCTACCTGACGTTCGTGATGGATTAAAACCTGTTCATCGTCGTGTTCTATACGATATGTATGATTTAAAAGTATGGAGCTCAGGCGCAACTAAGAAGTCTGCTCGTATTGTAGGTGACGTTATCGGTAGATTCCACCCACATGGAGACAGTGCTGTTTATGAAACTATTGTGCGTATGGCACAGTGGTTCTCTTTACGTAACCCTCTAATTAATGGTCAAGGTAACTTTGGTGACATCGACGGTGATGGCGCAGCTGCTATGCGTTATACCGAAGTTAAGATGACCAAGATTGCCGAGCAAATGTTAGCAGATATCGATAAAGATACTGTTAATACTTATCCAAACTACGATGGCAATGAGCAAATTCCAGAAGTTTTACCTACTAAGTTCCCTAACTTATTAGTTAATGGTTCTTCAGGTATTGCTGTAGGTATGGCAACAAACATTCCTACCCATAACCTAGGTGAAGTAATCGATGGCGTTATTGCAGTATTAGATAATCCTGATATTGAACTTGCCGAGATTATGAAATATATCCCAGGTCCTGATTTCCCTACAGGCGGTATCATTGTTGGTAATGATGGTATTGTTCAAGCTTACAAGACTGGTCGTGGTCGTTGTATTATTCGTGCAAGAACTCATACTGAAACTGATAAATCAGGTCGTCAAACTATTTATGTTGACGAGATCCCTTATGCTGTACATAAGGTTGATATCGTAAAACAAATCTCTACTTTAGTTAAAGAGAAGAAGATTGAAGGTATCAGTGATGTTACTGACTTATCTGATAAAGATCATGACGTTAGAATTCAAATTGAATTAAAGCGTGATGCTTATGAAGAAGCTGTTTTAAACAATCTTTATCAAAACACCTTATTACAATCCAGTTTCCCAATTAACATGGTGGCTTTAGTTAATAATCACCCAAGACAGTTGTCTTTAAAGGAGATTTTAACTGAGTTCGTTGCTTTCCGTCGTGAGATTGTAACACGTCGTACTGTTTATGAATTACGTCAAGCTCGTAAGTCAGCTCACATCAATGAAGGTTTAATGATTGCTAAGGCAAACATTCAACAGATCATTGATATCATCACTGGTGCTGATAACCCAGATGATGCTCGTGTTAAGTTGATGGCTCAAGCTTGGGATGCTGCTATTGTATTACCTCTAATTGAAAGAACCGAAGATGGTATCAACATCAGCTTACCTCAGGGTATTCCTTCAGATAAGGGCGTAGTTGATGGTAAGTACTACTTATCAGAAGAGCAAGCTCGTTCAATTCTAGATTTAAGATTAGCTAAGTTAACCCATTTAGCTCAAGACGAAATTCGCGATAAGTACAAAGAGTTAGTTGCTAATATCAAAGATTTCTTAGATATCTTAAATAACCCTGAACGCATGAAGTCAGAGATTAGAAAAGAATTACTTGAAGTTAAAGAAACTTATGGTGATGCACGTAGAACCTCCTTCACTCAAGATGTTGG
>JAEWPL010000016.1 GCA_023460615.1 Pseudomonadota bacterium
AGCAGTTAAACAACTTCTTTGTAACCTACTTTACTAAGGTTAGAAGAAGAATTACTGAGCAAATTACCTATCACTCTGATAGATTAAAGAGTAAAGGTATTGATGTTAAAGATACCTACACCTTTGATGGACAAGAGGTAGTATCTACCTTTAGAAGAGGCGAGGATAGACGTTGTAAAGGTGGTCAAATTGTATCAACCTACGATAGCACCAACCTGCAATGTCTTACCTATATGGTGGTAGATAAAAAGAACCAGGAAAAAGAATGCATTGTAAAGATGCTAGAACAACTTGGAGATAAAGCTGTTGGTAAAGTATTTATGGCTGACGCCTTAAATACAGTAGCAGCAGTAACTAATGCTATCAATAAAGCTCAAGGTTTCTATCTAATGCCAATCAAAAAGAATGGCGGAAACAAAGAGCTTTTAGATCATGTTACTGCAATCTTTAACCGTGAGCATAAGCATGTGGTTAAGGAGTCATATCAAGAGCTTAACCATGGTCGTATTGATGAGTGGCATTTTGAAGTGTTACCAGCTGAGAAATACTTAGATAAGCGTATCAAGAATGATCATGCAAATCTAAAGACTCTAGTTAAGTACACTCACATTAGAACACCTATGCGTAATGGTGATGCACTAGAAAATACTACCACAGAAAGATACTACATAAGCTCACTACCTTTTGATGAAACTGTAGTATTCCAAGTTAAATACTCCATCTTAGATTACTGGTTCATTGAAGCTCATCATGGAATACTAGATAATCCAAGAGTATTCAATCAAGACGATTTACAAGCTTGTAATGACAATACCATTGCAAACAATGCTGGTCTAAACAAGATGTGTTTAGACTTTGTGTCATACATAAGACAAGAGCTGTCTATCAAAGGTAAACAAAAGACTCCTTACTCTTATAACATCACCATGCAAAAGCTCAATGATTTAACCACCTTTGAGTTGCTTGAGTACTTCTATGACTATTGGCTTGATGTAGTAGATGAAAGTCCATTAAAGACACCAACTTCAAATAAGCTTAAGCTTGAGACAATTATTGAAAAGTACAATAGCTCAAGCGGTAGCTACAAAAGTTTCCTATTCTAATTAACCTAGCCAATTAAGTTTGGTTAGAGCCATTTATACCTACATCAAAAACTACCACCAAAACTCAGTAATCCAACCTAAATTCAGTACTAAATTAACATTTTAAAGAGCTCCTTTAGCGCTTGGCTTAAGGATTTTAATTAGTTTTTGGGGCGATCTTTGAAAGTGTGACCTCTCTCGATTTCATGAATTCGCCATATAAATTGATACCAAAAGGCAAAAAAGTTGTCTGTAAAGGAGTAAATTGTTTTTCTTGAAACAGAATCTTCTCCACAAGGTGTCACTCTTTTTAGAATGCGTAAGTTCTTTAAGGTATCAATATATTTAGAGCATTTAGCACTCTCAGCGTGAATCTTTGTGGCAATTTCGTTGAGTTTAGTTGCTCCAAGTGCCACCGCCTCAAGTATACCGTTGTAGGTATTTAAATCGCGTAATTCCATTCTTAAAAGAGTCTGAGGCTCATCTTTTAGAAAAGCTCCTTCATCAAGTAACTTTTGCTTTAGGTTCTTTTTGATGCTTAATTTACGGTCAAATTTTTCAAGATAACTTGGTATACCACCTAATATTCCGTAAATTAAACACTTATCTTCATTAGAATAGTTCTCAAAGAAAGCACTACTATCTAGGTAATCTAGTGGCTTTAATTCTAATTTAGAGGTACTTCTGCCGTATAAAGGACTTTGATAACCCATTACCTCATTTTCTATAAAGCTAATGCTAGATCCGCAGAGAATCAAAAAGAGATTTGTATCTTTTAATCCATGATCAATATTGTGCTGCAATATGGATTTTAAGCTTGGATTTTCTTTTGCTAAAAAAGGAAATTCGTCGATGATGAGTGTAACTTTTTCCTGTGAACATCTGTCTTTGAGAAAGCAAAAAGCATCTTCCCAATTGTCAAAAGGTGAGAGCTTTGACAGGTTAAAGTAACTTAATACTAGCCTACTAAAATCCATTAAGTTTAGGTAATCGTTTTTCTCTTGAGCACTAAAGAATATCACTTTACAAGTTTTAGCAAACTCTTTTAAAAGTGTAGTTTTTCCAACTCTACGTCTGCCATACATGATTAAAAACTCAAAGTGATCGCTTTGTTGCAGATCCTTTAATTGAGCTAATTCTTTTTGACGAGCGATGAACATCATTATTCCTAAATAATTACTAACTTATGATTAGTATAATCTAAAGTTAGTAATTTTCAAGAAAGAGAATTTTTATGAATTTGGCAATGGAGGTTAGGAAGGTTTTAAAGAGCAGGCTTACGCATGCTCTTTAAAAAGTGATATTAGAATAATCTCCAAATTGGAATTAGTCTTGCAAATAAAGAATCAAGGGCAAATAGACCTAGCATAACTATCATGAGGGAAATATCAATCATGCCAATAGGTGGGATGATCTTTTGCACAGGAGCTACTATAGGATAAGTGATCTGTGAAAAGAAAATAGACCATTGTCTAGTACTTGGAAGCCAAGAGGTTAAAGCTTGGGCAAGTAGTAGAATAATAATCAAATAACCAAAGGTTTTTACAGTAATGATAGTTGTGAATAAGAGTACTAATCTAATGTCAAACTGTAAGATGGTAACTACAAGAATAGATACGCAAATTAAAGCAACTACAAAAGATACTATCATGCCACAATAGTAAAAACCTTTGATATTGGCATTTTTAATTGGAATTAACCTGATTACAGGTTGGGTTAATTTAAAGACCACCTGAGTTATTGGGTGGTAGAAATCTACACTTGAAGATTGCATCAAGGCTCGTAATTGAAACAGCATTACAAAAGCTTCAATGACCATGATGATGAGTGAAAGTACGCTCATAGTATTCCTTTATTTAAAACATTTTTTCAAATTCGTAAGTTCTATCAAGACTTGCTTGAATAGTATTTTCCATGATCTTTTCAAAGTTACCTTCGGTCATCTTAGTTAAACCAGCAAAGGTAGTACCACCTTTTGAGGTAACTGCTTCACGTAAGGCTGCGATGGTAGTATCTTGGTTTTGAATAACCATATTAACAGATCCAAATACAGTTTGTTCAACCATCTTTCTTGCATCCTGTTCACTGATTCCATGACGGATAGCTTCAGTGATTAAAGCTTCCATGAATCTATAGACAAAAGCTGGTCCACAACCACAAACAGCGCCGATAACATTTAAGTTGTTCTCATCTCCTTCAATGCAAGTTCCCATATGACTTAACATAGTCTTGCAAAGAGTCTTTTGCTCATCAGTTACCTCTGTATCATAAGTTACAGCGATAACACCAAGCCCTAATTTTGCTGGGGTATTTGGCATAATTCTAATTAGTTTGTGAGTCTTTAATAGATTGCTAATAGAAGATAGCTTAAAGCCTGCAGCCATAGAAACAAATAGCTTGTCAGATAGGTCTACACCACTACCTACTAGATCTTCTAATACGGAAGTTAAAATCTGAGGCTTTACACCTAGGAAAACTACTTGAGCCTCTTTAACTGCAGCTACATTATCAGTAGTAATGTTTGCGCCTTTTGCTTTAAATTTTTCTAATTTCTCAATATGAGGTCCACTTACAGTAATATTCTTTGCTTCAAAAGATTTTACAATGCTTTCAAAAATACAGGTGGCCATGTTGCCACCGCCAATAAAGGCAATTTTTTGCTCGTTCATAGTAACTTTGTTCTTATATTCTCTAGCACCAAAGATAGCGGTGCCAATACGTACTTCATTTGATCCGTGCTTGATAGCTAAATCAAGATCATGGGTCATGCCCATGGATAGTATGTCAAAATTGTCAAACTTTGTCTTGTACTTATCAAATAAGGCTTTTAAGTGTGCAAATTCGCTTTCAATTAGAGCTTTATCGGTAGTATCAGTAGCAATGCCCATCAAGCCACGTAAACGAAGTTTTGGTTGGGAATTGATGCAAGAAATGATGTCATCAAGATCACTTTCCTCACAACCAGACTTTTGATCTTCATGAGAGATATTAACTTGAACTAAAACGTCTAAGGCTGGTAGTTCATCTGGACGTTGATCGTTTAGTCTTTTGGCTACGATGTCTCTATCTACGCTTTCTACGATATCAAAATTAGCAGCAATAAGTTTAGTTTTATTCTTTTGAATAGGTCCAATAAAATGCCAAACGATATCGTTGTAACCTTGAGCTTTTAAGCTTTGAATTTTCTCGCTAGCTTCTACAGCGTAGGATTCACCAAAATGTCGTTCGCCACAAGCATAAGCTTGTTTAATTAAATCTTCAGGTTTGGTTTTGCTTACACACAATAAATTAACTGATATTTTTTCGCAATTATGTGTAGTGCAAGAGTCAGCAATGCTTTGATGTACTAAGGAGAGATTGTGTTTTATGCTATCCATAATTTAGCCTTTAATTATTCTTTAACTTTAGGTATTATAACTTTTTTAGAAATAGCTAAACTAATATTTTATAGGGGTTGTTGATGTTTGTAATTGATAATGAGATTTGTTCTCAATGTGGTGAGTGTCAGGATATTTGCCCTTGTGGTGCAATTGAACAGCAACCAGATGATTCTTTTAAAATTGATGCTCAAATGTGTTCTGATTGCGCAGCTTGCCAATCAGTATGTCCTTTTGATGCTATCAAGGAAGTTGAAGACGAACAGTAATTTTTAAATTACTTGTCTTTAAAAGAAAACCTACCGTATGGTAGGTTTTCTTTTATCCTTAGCAAGGAGCTTTTTCTTGGTCTTTATTAAATAAGCCTACCTTTAGCTTCTTAATAAATTCATCCTTTTCTAAAGTCTTTACATTAACATCTAATTGATTAAATGGAATTTCAATGCCATTTTGAGCAAAGGCTGATAAGGTTTCACGACTTAAGTAATCGATAGTAAGCTTTCTGTCACCGATATTACCAACATAAATGTCGGCTGCGATGTTTACAGAGCTTGCAGCTAATTCTTTTACATAGATTAGACAAGCTTTGTCCTTAGAGATGTATTTACACTTGTATACAATCTGCTTTAAGAGGTTCTTAGCTTTTTCGACATCAGCATCGTAAGCAACACCCACCACAAATTCCATCTTAGTAACAGAATCTGTTAAAGACCAGTTAGTTAAAGCACTAGTAATGAACTCACGGTTTGGGATCATCACTTCTTTATTCTCAAAGGAGATAACTGTTGTAGCTCTAATTCTTATCTTACTTACAGTACCTGATAGACCATTTAAGGTAATGATATCGC
The DNA here is from genome assembly GCA_023460615.1 of Pseudomonadota bacterium. Classification (GTDB taxonomy): domain Bacteria; phylum Pseudomonadota; class Gammaproteobacteria; order Enterobacterales; family Succinivibrionaceae; genus Succinivibrio. The sequence goes on from JAEWPL010000016.1 coordinate 5,308, forward strand.
CTACACGAAGTTGTCTTTCAAATAATAGAATCAAACCTGATACGAAATTAGCAAAGATTTCCTGTAAACCAAAACCTAAACCTACGGATAAGGCTGCTACTAGCCACTGTAAGTTCTCCCAATGAATTCCTATGGCAGCAGCCGCTGCTACTATACCTAAGCCTGTAATTACATAGGAAGAGATAACTTTAGCTGTATAACTTGTAGAGTTAGTTTCTTTGGTCTTTCTAATTTGGAAGAGCTTTTCTAGGATTGAAGGTAAATTCTTATTTAGAATGCTAGTGAAAATCAAAATAGTAATTGCAAGCAAGATATCAGAGAGTGATAAGTAGTCTGTAACTTCTAGTTTGCCATTTATAAGCTCACTGTTAGACCATAAGTGCACAGTATCAAGATAACGTAGTACAGAAGCTAAATCGTTCCATTGTAAATATAAGAAGAAAGCTGCCGTAGCGATGAGTACCACGTTTACTAATTTGTAAATCTTACTAAATAAAACTGTAGGGCTTACGTTTAAAGAAACTAGTAAATGGTTTTCATTATGATCTTTATTATTCTTGATATTTAAAAAGGCTTTATGAATATAAACATAAATCATTCTGTGTACGGTTTGACTTACTAGGTAGTAAGCTAAAACGATGTAACAAGAATAAGCAATTCTATTAGTCAAAGTTACTACAGAATATAGATAACCTAAAGCTACAAACATCAAAGCAATACCTGTAACTAGCATGCCTGTAATGCAGGTGACAACCGTTGCAGCAGAGGAGGAGTTGTAGTCTTTTAAGCTATTGATAAATAGTCTTGTAAAAATAGCAAATAAAGCAATAAACGAGATTAAAACCACCAAGTGGGAGGTTATATCTGCGTAGATATAGTTAGAGTCAGTTTCTGCCACATTAGCAAAGATAAGTAGTGGTAAGGTGAATAACCAAACAATGTTTAAAGATGATCTAAACTTTGCTAACTTGTAAGGAGGCACGCTAAAGTGACGTTGCAATAAAGCATTTGGCTTTACAATCTGCAAGAAGAAAGTAAATACAAAAATATGTAACACCATAATGATAATAACGGTGCTTTGCATCTTGGTGTTAGCAAGGGCAATACATATTACGATTGATCCTATGATTACTTTCCAACATAACTGTGGCAACATCATAAAGGTGTTGTTTACAATCGCAAGTGGTGTTACAAAGATTGAATCCTCAGCCCTATCTAAGCATCTAGCTAGTTTATTGTTATTTCTTGAAATCCAGTTGTGTAAAGCTAATACAATGAAAGATAAGAACACAAAAGGTAGAATAATAAACTTTACGGTGTTAGTGGTATTAGTAATAAATTGCTCTTGAGATAACTTTAAGATTAAATTTCTAGACTCATATTTGATGGTCGGAATAATCATTTTGACAAAGTCTGCACCAATAGAATGGTTAGACTTAACCCAGAACAATTGCTCTTGAATGTCATACTTAATCTTTTCGCTAATGGTTTTGTATTCAGTGTACTTAACACGTAAGGAGATGGCGGTACTTAATTCATTAGCTAATACTTGATAAAGCTCGTTTAGCGATCTTCTCTTTTGAATATAAACAGCTGTTAAATCTTTAATGTTATCTTCTAAATCTTTATTGATGCGAATTTCGTTTTGGACAACTTTTTCAACATCCATAAGCTTATCAAGTTGCTCACGGATCTCGTAAATATAAATGTTTAAGTTAGCAATAGTTTCATCAAGATCGTAGTTTAAATTGATCTCAGGCATTAAAGACAATTGCTTATTTAAAAGTCTTGATAACACTAAGCTTTTACCAATTTCTTTAATCTGATTTGACAGATCTTTATCCATTTGCTCAACTTTAGCATAAGCACTATCTACAGCTTGGTAATCGTGCTCTAAGTTAGCGTATTTTACGCGATGCTCATTGATGTAGGTTTGAATACCAATCTCAGAGTTAATTAACTTCTCTAAGTTAGGATCTTTTTTCTTTAACTCATTTAAATCAATTGAGCTTGAGGTATCTGCAAAGTCTACATTCTTACGGTATTGCAGATTCTTTAAATTCTTTTCTAAACGTGCATATTTTAGGCTAGAGATCTTAAGGTAGTAGTTTGTAAGATCCTGCAAAATAGACAAATTTGCTAATTGGTTTTTATAAAAATTGCTTTCTAAATTAGAGCTATAAATTAACAGAGCTGTAGCTCTATTTTTAAATAGAGTAGGACTTGAGTCTTTATCAATAGAGGAGATAAGTCCTTTTACTTTGTCATTGTTTAGGGTGATGATGTTTTGTGCTTTTTCAGGTAAGGTTTGGATATTGTTGTGGTAGTCACCTGCTGCTGATAACTCTAATTGACAAGTAGTTAAGTCTTGTTGTGCTTTAGTAATAGCTTCTTCAAGTTGCTTTTGAGTAAGTTTAGCTATTTCAGCTTTAGGTGTAGGCTCTGCGTTTTGTTCTTTAGTAAGCTGATTTGATAACTTTACAATATGCTCATTAGCTTGTTTTAAGGTGTTGTCTAAGTTCTTTTGTTTAGTGGTGTTTTCAGCAATTCTTGAGAAATTATCAAGCGCTACTTGATAGAGGATCTCAAGTTTTTTCTTTTCATCTTCAGGGGTAGTTGTATCCTCTTTTAAAAGATTTAATTGCTCTGACAACTCTTTATCTGTAGGTAAAGTGATGTTACCAATTTGTGTTTGTAACACAATAGGCTCATCGGCGTAAGAGACAGTAAAGAAATTAACTAATAAAACTAAAGCTAAAAAGAATTTTTTCATGAACTTAACACCTTTACAAACTTGTGAATATTATACGTTTATACAAAGGTAATTTATAGAGAATTAAAGGTGCTTTTTTAGATAAACAGTAGACTGTAGCTGAAAATTAAAAAAGCTATGGTGTAAAGCCATAGCCTTTTCAATCAGAGTCCTAAATTTTAAGGATTTAAAATGGTTGGACCTGATTTCTCATCGGTTTGTGGGTAGTCTAGATTGTAGTGAAGACCACGAGATTCATGACGCATCATGGCAGATTTAACAATAATCTCTGCAACTTGAAGTAGGTTACGTAGCTCTAGCAAGTTACGTGAAACTCTAAAGTTAGAGTAGTACTCGTGTACTTCCTTCTTTAATAGCTCAATGCGGTGCATTGCTCTTTCAAGTCTCTTATTAGTTCTAACAATACCAACATAATCCCACATGGTAAGTCTTAGCTCATGCCAATTGTGAGTAATGATAACTTCCTCATCTGAATTGGTTACTTGGCTTTCATCCCAATCAGGAATTTCATAATCGTCAAAATCGTCAGCTTCTAAGTGTTTAGTGATATTTGTAGCAGCAGCTTTACCATAAACAATACACTCAAGTAGTGAGTTTGAAGCTAAGCGGTTAGCACCGTGTAAACCAGTGTAAGAGCATTCACCTATGGCATATAAACCGTCAATATCAGTTTTAGCTTTTCTATCAACCATGATGCCACCACAAGTAAAGTGAGCAGCAGGAACGATAGGAATAGGCTGTTTAGTGATATCAATACCAACCTTTAAGCAACGCTCATAAATTGTTGGGAAATGCTTTTTAATAAAATCAGGCTCTTTAAAGGAGATGTCTAGGTACATGCAGTGGGCACCTAATTTCTTCATCTCATGATCGATTGCTCTAGCAACGATATCACGAGGAGCTAATTCTAAACGCTTATCGTAATCTTGCATGAAACGAGTGCCATCAGGTCTCTTTAATTGAGCGCCTTCACCACGTAAAGCTTCTGTTAATAAGAAGTTTCTATCTGCATCGCAATATAGGGTGGTAGGATGGAATTGATTAAACTCCATGTTTGCAACACGGCAACCTGCACGATATGCCATAGCAATACCGTCACCTGAGCTTACCTCTGGGTTGCAAGTGTATTGATAAACTTTTGAAGCTCCACCTGTACATAAAGCAACAAACTTTGCTTTAATAGATTCAACATGATTTGTTTTGGTATTTAGTACATAAGCACCTAAAACACGGTTACCTACAAGCCCTAACTTTTTAGTGGTGATTAAATCGATGGCATTTCTGTACTCAAGAATAGTGATGTTCTTATGCTCTTTTGCTCTTTGAACTAGAGTTTCTTGAATAGAACGACCAGTATGATCTTCAGCGTGGAAAATTCTTCTGTTAGAGTGACCACCTTCGCGGTGTAAGTGATATGGAGATTGCTCTTTAGTATGTTCAGTTTCTTTTAAATCAAAAGGAACGCCCATATCAATAAGCCATTGAATAGCGTCATGAGCACCTTTAGCAACAAATTCAACAGTCTTTTCATCACAAAGGTAAGCACCAGCTACACAGGTATCGCGTATGTGATTTTGAATATTGTCATTATCATCTTTGATATTGTATACGCCTGCAATACCACCTTGGGCATAGTTAGTTGAGCCTGCACATACATTTTCTTTAGATAGAACAATTACCTTTGTTTTATCTGCAAGACCTAGTGCTAAAGTTAGACCGGCAGCACCACTTCCTATGATTAAACAATCTGTTGTGTAATTCATTTGTTAATTCCTACGCTACAATCCACGGGAGGTAGTAGCCATTTTTTTACTATAAAGGTTTACAGAAGGATAATTTTACAACTTTGTTTATAATTTTTAATCTTTAATTCACAAAAAATACGGCTATAGAGTTTTTGTTAATTACTTTTCTTAAAATTCACTTTGCATAAGCTAACAGTTTTGTAAGATTAAAATTGCCACAATACAAGCTTGGTGATAAAATTTTTTCTTATTTTCTTGCCAAAATTTCGTGCAAATTAAGCTAGTTATAAGTGCTTGAAAAATTTTTTTTGAAAAATTAATGTTTTTAATTGAACTTTTAAATAGTTCTTTAGTCTAAAATTTCAAAAGGTGTAATAAGGAATGTCCTCCGTGAACGAAAACTTAAATACTCAATCAGATGAGTTACTTGTTAAGAAAGTTCAGGATGGCGATACCAATGCTTATAATGTTTTAGTTATTAAGTATCAGTATAAAGTAGCCCAAATTATTAGTAAGTTTGTTGCTAATAATGCAGACATCAATGATATTGCTCAAGATGCCTTTATTAAGGCTTATAAAGCAATCAATAGTTTTAGGGGTGAAAGTTCTTTTTACACATGGTTATATCGAATAGTAGTAAATGCTGCTAAGACATTTTTAGAATCTAATTCAAAACATAAAAATAGTATTGATGTAGATTCCCCTGAATTTCAAAGTATTGATGAGCAGGGTATTTTAGCTAGCAAAGATACACCCGATAGAATCATAGAATCACAAGAGTTACATGAGGTAATTCTTAAAGCGATGAACGATTTACCTAAAGAATTGCGTGAGGCAATTACTTTAAGGGAAATTGAGGGCATGTCCTACGATGACATGGCTATAGCTTTAAAGGTTCCTGTAGGAACAGTAAGATCTAGAATCTTTAGAGCTCGTGAGTTTATCGAAAGTAGAATGGCTCATTTAACTTCAAGGTAATTTTTCACAGGAGAGCGTATGTTAGATTCAAAGCAAACAAATTGGGAAGAGCAATCAGCCCTATTTGATAGCGAGAATGTTAATGTCGATAAAGTTGAACTTAATGACGAATTAAAAGATCACTTAAATAATTGGTCTTTAATTGGTGCTACTTTACGTGACGAGTTACCAAAGCAGGTCAATGTATCTTTTGCTGACAACTTAATGGCTAAAATCGAGCAAGATAAGATTAAACCTGAACCTAGAAAAGTTTCCTTTAATTTTACATTTAAGAAAGTTGCTTTTGCGGTATCTCAATTTGCAATTGCAGCTTCAGTTGCAGCCGTAACCATTATCGGTTGGCAAACCTTTAATGCTGATGAAAAGTTAGGTGTTGATAGCACATCAACCTCCTTAGGCTCTGTAAATGGAGTTAACTTAGCAAGCTATCAAACATCACAGACTCAAAAGGGCATTAAACTAAATCAACATTATTCTGATATCGATAGCAAAAACGGTATAAAGATGGATGAGAAAGAGTTTAGAAAACAACAAGCTCTTGAAGTTGACCGTATAAATAATTACATTAGAGGTTACGTATTTACCA
>JAEWPL010000017.1 GCA_023460615.1 Pseudomonadota bacterium
ATATAAGCCAGGTAGACCATAGCACTCTACGTACTCGATATTAGCTAGCTTCTCGCTTTCAATTTGCTTTGTCACAGCACTTATAATGTTCTCTTTATTGTGCTCACCGTTTTGGTAAGAGTTTAAAGCTTGTTTTAAGGCTTTAGATAAGATCACAGCAGCTTGTTTTTCTTCAGCTGACAAGTAGGTGTTTCTTGAGCTTCTAGCAAGACCAGACTCTTCACGTACGATAGGTACCACACGTAAATTTAAATCAAAGAATAAGTCTTTTACCATGCGGCGTAAGACTTCAACTTGCTGTGCATCCTTTTGTCCAAAGTATGCATTAGTAGGTCCTACAATGTTAAATAGTTTTGATACTACAGTAGCTACGCCCCTAAAGTGAATTGGTCTTGTAGCACCACATAGTACTTTAGTGATATCGCCTGTAACCTCAACCCAAGTCATATCCTCACTTGGATACATTTCTTTAGCACTTGGAGCAAATACAATATCACCACCAGCCTCTTCAACAACTTTTAGATCACTATCTAAAGTACGAGGATAGGCATCAAAATCTTCGCTTGGTCCAAATTGAGTTGGATTTACAAATACGGAAACTACAGTGATGTCGTTTTCTTTTGAAGAAGTGTTAATAAGAGTAGCGTGGCCTTGGTGTAGTGCACCCATGGTTGGGACTAGACCTACACTTTTACCTGCTAGTTTTAATGGTTTTAAAATATTTCGTAATTCTGCAACTGTATGAACGCACTGTACCATAGTAAGCTCTCTTTGTTTTTTATTACCAAAAAAACGGATATAAAACAAGTTTACTATGATAATTAAAAAAGCGGGTAAAATCACACTTTTTAGAAAAAATAATTTACCTATTTTTTCTCAAATTGCTCGTCAAAGGCGCGAATATCTGCAAATACTTTGAATTTAGCGCGCACAATTTCACGGGTGTTACCAGTGCAATAGTGTAAGGCTTGAGTTAGATGCTGATTAGCTTGATTGTATAAGCCCTTGCTGATTTCTTGCTCAGCTGAAGCTTGGTAAGCATTACATTTGTCTTGAAGCTTAAAGTAAGCTTGAGACTTTAAGTCTAAAGCTAAAATATTGCTAGGATCTTTTTGCAATACTTTGGTTAGTACCTTAATACACTGTTTTGCTTGGTTATTTTCTAAATAAGCATTAGCAAGGTTCAAAGAAATAACTTGATCGTTTGGTCTATCTTTATAAATGTCTGCAAGTCTTGAAACGGCTTTATCTTTATTGTTTGAAGCAATATCAATATCTGTTAATAAATCTAACACAAAGTCATTGTGGTGAAGATTATTAAGTTTTGATAAGTACTCTCGAGCTTTTGAGAAATCTTTTTCTTCAAAGAAGATTAAAGCTAAGGCATAATTTTTATAAATCTCGTTAACGTCAACCGAGGCATTTAGAAGTCTTGATTTAAAATCCTTAAGCTTAAGCCCCATGAAGCGAACATCGACACGAGCTTTAGCTAGCATAAAGTTTGGATTATTAGTGTATTTGCGTTTAGGTAGTGCTTTAGCTCTGTTATAAGCTTCAGCTACACGAATTTCGCTTAGTGGGTGATCAATTAACATGGCAAAAGCAGGGTTAATGTTACCTTGCTGAGAAAGCAAGGTTCTAAATAAATCACTCATTGCCATAGGATTGTAGCCTGCGTTATATAAAGTGGTGATACCCACTCTATCAGCTTCATATTCATTATCACGAGTAAAGTTAATACCCGCTTGAGCAAGTAAACCTGTAGTTGAGGAGATAGCTGCCATACCTATTTGAGGATTGATTACCGCAAGCACGATTGATCCTATGATACTTGCAATACTATAAGTGGTTTGATTTGCTTGTTGCTCAATAAATCTTGCGATATGTCTTTGGGTGATGTGAGCAATTTCGTGGGCAAGTACTGAGGCAAATTCATCCTCATTTTTAGTGTAGTGAAATAAACCTGCGTTTACTTGCACTTTTCCACCGATAAAAGCAGCTGCATTTAACTGACGATTACTTGAAAAGAAAAACTCAAAAGGAAAATACACATCTTGGCTGTTCATAATAAGTTTTCTGCCAACTGTGTTAATGTATTCAACCATTACAGGATCAGTTGCAAAAAAGCCTGCACCTTGAGCTTTACGCTTAAAATATTCGCCATAGTTTCGCTCTGCTTGTATAGTCATGCCTCTGACGCCTGCTGTACCCATTTGTGGGATCACAATGTTGTCTTGTGCTAAGGCTTGGGAGCAAAACAATACAGTTGAGATAGCGATATTTTTTAAGGTTTTTCTAAGTAACATGATCTTTCCTTTGTTTGGTACATCTTAGCGCAATTGCACAACCTTTTCAAAACTAGACTTGCTTACATTTTTTTTCATTTGCCAAGTCTTTGATGGTACTTTTAGAAGACTTGTAGCTATAATGTAGTAGGTTTTGCATAGGTAAACATTATGATCAATTTATTTAAGAATTGGTATTTACGACATTTTTCAGCTCCAGGTACCGTAGAGTTTGCTCTAGTGTTGTTGTGCTCTTTTTTAATTGTCTACTATCTAATGTGGTTAGTAGGTCCTTTAGTAGTAGCTCTAGCTTTTGCTTACATCTTAGATTGGGCGGTAAGATCGCTTGAGAGAAAGTTAAAGTTTAAAAGAACACTATCCTCAAGTATTGTCATGATTGTGTTTGTCGGAATTGTAACTGGAATTTGCTTATTTGTAGTTCCTAAAATCATGCAACAGGCAAATCAGTTATATTCAAATTTACAGACTATAAGCTCA
>JAEWPL010000018.1 GCA_023460615.1 Pseudomonadota bacterium
ATTTACACCAAGAGATCACAGAGGCTGGACTTTTGAATATGTCCTGCTCGCAAATAATTCCACTACTTACCTTTACTAATGAAAAAGCACTTTTTGCCTATGAATTTTTCAAACAAAGAAAAATTTATGCGATGCCTATAAGACATCCTACAGTACCTAAAGGTAAGGCAAGATTAAGATTATCAATAACCGCAAGTTTAACCGACTTACAAGTAGAAGAGATTAGCAGTGCTATTAAAGCCTTAAAGCTTGATTAGAAAATAAGTTATGCAACAGATTTTTTTACAGCAACACCACAGCAAAAACTTAGTCTTAATCTTTCTAGGTTATGGCCAAGATAAAAATCCTTTTAACAGTTTGAAAGCTGTTACCACAGACGATCTTGCCATTGTTTACGACTATCAAGATTTGTCCTTTGATGAAAATCTATATCAAGAGTATGAGTCAATTACCTTAATTGCCTGGTCTATGGGAGTGATGATAGCTCCAATAGTGATATCACATATCACTTCCAAAATAGTTAAAAAAATTGCACTAAACGGCACTGTCCAAGGTATAGATGATAATTTAGGCATTCCACCTAATTTATGGCAGGCAACTATCGATTCTTTAACAGAGCAAACCTACCTAAAATTCCTAAGACGCATGTGCTCTGATCCTTTAATTTATGAAGAGTATCTTCAAAATAAGCCACAAAGAGAGCTTGGGAGTTTTAAAAGTGAGCTTATAAGTTTGCAAGCTATTGCTAAACAGAGAATGCAAAATAATTTTGAATATGATTTGGCAATAGTTGGAAATAAGGATAAAATAATCGCTCCTAAAAATCAGTTATTGTCTTGGTCTAATTCCCACGTTTTAGTAAAGCAAACTGAGATTGCTCACTATAGTTTAGAGACATTTAAAGTCCTACTTGCTCATGAATATTAGTAAAGATTCTATAAAACAACGCTTCTCAAAAGCTTGTGCTAGCTATGAAAATAGCGCTAACGTACAAGCTATTATGGGACAAGAGTTGATCTATAGTTTAGAAGATCTTTATTTTACTAATATCCTAGAGATAGGCGCAGGCACTGGTTTGTTGTCCGAGAATATCTGCAACAGTTTGTGCTACTCAAAATTTGTGGTAAATGACATCTCTGATGAGATGTTATCTTATTGCAAAGTAAGACTTAAAGAGTATCCGAAGTTAGAGTATTTAAACTGCGATGCAGAGCACCTACCTATGACTGAAAAAGAGCAATTTGATTTAATCATTTCTAATGCTTGTTTTCAGTGGTTTGACAATTTAAAGCAAAGTCTTGAAGCTTTAAAAAATTTGTTAACAGTAGATGGAGTACTGGCTTTTTCTATTTTCACAGAAGGTAATTTTGAGGAAATCAAAAAGTGTAGTTGTATATCTTTAGACTACCTATCTTCTGTTAAATTAAGAGAAATTCTAAAACAAGTCTTTACTTGTTATACATTAAAATCAAGAACTTTTGTCTTGTATTTTGAAGATGTAAAGAGCCTACTTAAAACCTTAAAAAAGACTGGAGTTACAGGACTTTCAGGACAAGTGTGGTCAAAGGGTAGAATGCAACAGTTTATTGATAACTATGAAAAAAACTTCCGCACCACCAAAGGCCTTAGATTAACCTACAAATGCTATTACGTGATGGCTTATAAATAAGCTAAAGAAAAACACTAATCTTTTTTCTACATAAAACATGACGATACTGTATTTATCAAGGTGATAATTACTACAGAGGTCATCACTGAGATCATGTTTAAGTTTGCACTATCCTCTGCAAATTGAGGTAAGCTTCTGATGGCTGTGATAGGTGCAAAAGAGGTAATTGGCGCAAAGATAATCACCACCAAAACTAATTTTACGCTACTATCAAAAGGTAGGGTTAACCATAATAAAACCGCGCAAACAGTGGCAAAACCATATCGTAAAAAGAGCATCTGTAAAATAGCACTTACCTTAGATAAACTTATCTCAAAGTTTAAGGCTACACCTACAATAAACATGCAAAGAAAGGTATTAGCGCCACCAATTACTTTTAAAGGATGCAAAATAGTTTCATCTAGACTTATAGAAAATGCACTTAAAGTAATGGAGATAATGCAACAGTAAGAGGTAATAGATTTAGATAACTCAATTAAGATCTTTTTGATATTGATAGTGTCTTTAGTTACAAAGCCTTTGCGGTTAAACCACAGTGCCATGCAGTAAACACCACCAAAACAGAAAAACGCATTGATAACATCAAATAGGCAGAGCGCGATAAAGCTTTTGGTAGTTAAGACACTCTGCATAAAAGGCAACACAAAGTTACCAATATTAAAACCACCTAAATTTAGCATTGCATAAACGCATTTATTAGGATCTTTATGGAAGATAATATAGCCTAAAAAAGGAAAAGCAAAACTGATTAAAAAGGCTAAAGGTAAAATTAAAAATAGGTTTAATTCAAGCGAAATTGCGCCAGCACTGCCAGATAAAATAGCGCAAGGTAAGGTTACATACATAACGATGTAAGAGAGTTTTCTTGCAGTGTCAATTTCTACAAAACGAAATCTTTTGGCTAAATAGCCAATGGCAAAAATTAGAATGACCGTATAGGCATTGATGATGGATGCTGACATTAAATAGCGCTCTTATGTAAAAAACGATGAGCTAATTTTAAACGCTATTTTTTAAAATAAAAGAATTTTCACAAAAGTTGTGCAAATTTGCCTTGAGGACAAAATTTGCACAATTACTTTTTTAAGGTTCAAAAGATTAGTTGATAGCTTTGCTACTTAGTACAAATAGATCAGCATCAATTTCATCGACAATTTCTTCACAGGTATTGCCAATTAAGGTTGCCATAATGCCACTGCGACCTGCAGATCCTATAAAGACTGCGCAAGGTTTTAATTGGGAGCAAACCTTAGGAATTACATCGTCAGGCATACCTTCTTTAGTATGACATTGCTCTAGTGGAATATGGTGTTTTAAGGCAAAATCTCTAAGTCTATTCTTGTGCTCATCTACAATATTTTGCTCGTAGAGGGCAGGTGAATAGTGAGGTATTTCAATCATAATACTTGGTAAGTAAACAGGGGCTGAGTTTACTAAATGGATAGTACCATGAATTAACTTAGCAAGGATTTGAGCCTCTCTTAGCATTGCTAGGTTAGATTGGCTATGATTTTTGGTTGCAAAATCCACACATACAACGATATTGCTGCCATCTTGGTAACCATTTTCTTTAGCGATGATTACAGGTACTTTTGAGTTTCTTAGAATGTACCAATCAATAGGAGTAAAGATGATAGAGTCTAGCACACTGTGGTGGTTAGCAGCTTTGATAATTAAATCATAGTTACCTGAGTTTACTTCCTCAATAACCGCCTCACCTACATCCTTGCTTTCTACTACTTTAGGAATGATTGGAGTATCTAAATTCTCTTCAGTGCGGTACTCACTAATTACCTTTTCCATGTGCTCAAGGTAGGTTTTCTCAACATCACTTACTACAAGCTTTTCTTTGACTTTATTTAAAATAATTAAGTCATAGCTGTAATCATAAGCAACTCTAAAATAGGTAATAGTAGCCCTTGGATTAAAACGAGTGATTTCAAGGGCTCTTTTTAAGGCTAGTTGCACATCTTTTTTAGGCTCAGCAACAACGAGAATATTATTGTATTGCTTCATAGCTTACCTCCAAGTTTGCCTTCTTTTTTCTAAATATAAGTTAAAAGTAGTACAAATTCATGGAGTTATTACTATATTTGTGCACGAAGGTGCAAAATTTTTAAAATAATCAAATGGTTGTCTACATTTTGATACTTGATGGCTTAATACCTAAAAGTAAGCAAAAACCTGCATAAATAACTGATCCGATACCTACAAATAAAGCTAAATAACAAGCAGCTTCAAAAGTAGACATCCTAATCCAAGCGTCAAACTCAGGTGCTAAATACTTTAACACAACGCCCATCACAGCACCTGCTAAAAGCGCTTTGACAATGAAAAGAATGGTACTTAAAGATAAGGTATAAATGTTCTTTTTATGTAAAAAGTAGAGTAGTAGTGACAGATTAACAAAGGCTGCTAGAGCTGTTGATAGCGCTAAACCTACATAATCTAAAGGCCATACTAAGATTAAGTTAAAGACGATATTTGAAAAAATCGCTATTAAAGAGCATCTTACAGGCGTTTTAGTATCTTCAATAGCGGCAAAGCCTTGCACTAAAACTCTTACTAGCATGATAGCGCATAGTCCAGAAATTGAAGCTAAAAGTGAGGCTGAAGATAAAAGTACATGCTCGCTTGTAAAAGCACCACGCATAAATATAGTCCTGATGATAGGCTCTTTTAAAGCAATAATGCCACACATGGATGGAATACCTAAAAGTAGTACTAACTTAATACCCCACTCTAAAGTCTTTACATATTTATCTTTTTTTACCTCAATATCAATTTTAGATAAGGCAGGTAAAATCACTGTAGAAATAGCTACTGCAAAAATGCCTATAGGAAACTCTAGTAAACGGTCTGAATAATACAAATAGGAGATAGCTCCTGTTGCTAAGAAAGAAGCTAGGGCTGTGTTTACAATTAAGTTAATTTGACTTGCACTGATACCTACTATAGCAGGTAGCATCAGTTTTCTAATCTTACTCACACCTTCATGGTGCCAGTCAAATTTTGGAATGATAAAGATCTTTAATTTGATAATAAATGGTATTTGCAATAATAATTGCAATACACCACCTACCACCATACCGTAAGCTAAAACCTCATTGGCATCTTTAAAGTAAGGAGCTACAAGATAAGCTGTTGTAATTAAAGTAATGTTCAAGACGCAAGGAGTAATTGCAGGAATTAAAAATTTACCATGTACATTTAGGATGGCACTGGTAATGGCAGTTAAGGTTATAAAGAAAAGGTATGGAAAAGTAATTTTTAAAAGGTAACTTGCTTCAACAAACTTAATACTATCATTGTCACCATTTAAATATGATTGAAACCAACCCCAACCAAAGATTGCTGTAAAAATAGGGGAGCCCAACATGCCCACTAGAGTAACGCCTAACACAATGGTAGCAAGGGTTCCTGTGGTCTTGTTTAGAAGATCGTCTAGTTTCTTTTTATCGTTTAACTCTTTTGTTTTACTCATTACAGGCACAAAGGCTTGAGAAAAGGCTCCTTCAGCAAATAAACGACGGAAAAAGTTTGGAATTCTATTGGCAAAAAAGTAAACGTCAGCAGAGAGTGATGCACCTAAGATAGAGGCAATAGCAATATCTCTTAGCATGCCTAGAATTCTTGATAAAAAGGTAGCAAACGCTGTTACAGCGCCTGAGCGCAAGAGTCTTGATTTTGGTTTGGTATTCACGAGAAGATCCTTTTAATTTTTTTTTGCACATCATACCAAATTTAATGGTTGCAAGATAAAAAAAAGTGAAGGCACAAAATATTAGAAATTTAGCAAAAATTTTCATTTGTAAAAAATAAGCTAGATGCAAAAATGACTTTCAGAAAATAAATTTTGAATAAAAAAATATACCCTGTGGAAAAATTATCAACAGCTGTGGAAAACTCTGTGGATTGTGTTGAAAACTGTGGATAATTTGGATGAAATAGACCTTTTGACCTTGTGGAAAACAAAATTTAAAAAGTGCTTGACTATCGAAATTAACTGATAAATCAATGAGATGGTTAGATTTTGTAACATGTGGTTGAAAATAAGTTGTGGAAAAAAGTAATCATTGAAAAAAATCGGCTTTAAGTAAAATGAATTTTGGTTGAAATCTAACGGATTAAGCCTTGATTATAAGTAAAATATATTTATAAATCAGTGTGTTAACTCATTTAATTAAGGGGCTTTATACCTTTAAATTACTTAACTTTCAATTTTGAAATTATGACTGGATATTTTTTAGTTTTGAACAACCTGTGGAAAACTTGGTGGAAAATAAAAAAATTATATTTTTGGGGATGGGAGATACTTCAAAAATACACTGGAATTATTTCTTTGTAAAAATAAAAAATACAGATAAAACAAACAGATAAATAATTAAATAGGTTTTCATACTTGAACATTAAGCTTGTGGAAAAAGTTTTCCACAGCTGTGGAAAACTTTTGTGAAAATCGTGGATTTTAGTCAATATTGGTTGTTTTATGCCCTAAATTTTTCACTATGGAGTTTTGACCATTTAACTCTTAAATCAACCTATTAATTATATCTATTGACAAGTTTTTTACATTATTTTTGTAGAAATATAGTAACAAATGAAAATAAATGTTAAAAATATCCTATAGAACAAATAGTAAGATATTTTGTTGACTTTTTAAAAAATTAGTGAGTTTTGATGTATTAACGTTTCTTTAACTTAAAGTTAGCATTTTATTTTCATAACTTATCTTCAATTCACAGTGATTTTTAAACTTTTTACACAATAGCTGTGGAAAACTCTGTGGAATACTGTGGAAACTGTGGAAAACTCCTATTTTTTACTTGTGGAAAACTCATCTGCCATTTCTTTGAGCATTTTCTAATTTTATGCACATTCTATAAATATTAGGTACAATTAAGTATATGTTTAAGGACGGATAGATGACTTACGAAAATCTTAGTGAACAATTGTTTAAACCTAGGTTTGATTTTTTAGAAACCTCTGTCATATCAAATAGTGGGTGTCCTCTTCCACATCTGTCTAGAGTTGATATTGCTTATGATTTTGAAAAAGACTTTTATCGTCCTATTCACCGTTTTCTTTGGACTTTAGGTGGTGGCAACCCTTTAGATATCGATTTAGCTTTATCTAATATCTGTGTGTCAAAAAATCCTCGTTCAAGGCAAGAGTGTTTAGACACTGTAAAAGAGTATGGTGCCGGCAATTGGATTTACGAGTTTTGCACCATCGCCCAAAAGCGAGTTCAAAATGCTCATGATGCAATAGAAAAGGGGGATTTTGTACAAGCAAGTCATCAATATCGTATGGCTTCTCGTTATTTTGCTATTGCAGCGTATCCAAATTTAAAAGGTGATTCTCAGGCAAGTAATGCCGATGCGTTATGTCGACGTTACTATAAGGAAATGTATGAGGTTGATCCAAATTCCTTAGAGCTTCTTGAAGAAACTTTCTTAGTAGATAATAAAAAGGTAACTGGCTATTTGCATTTACCTACTAATGAAAAGCAATTACCTTGTGTTATTTGTGTGTGCTCCTATGGTAATAGTATTGCTAACTATTATCGCATCTATAACGATTTCTTTAAGCCAAAGAACATTGCAATGTTCGTAATTGAGATGCCTGGTATCGGTGCTTGTGAAAGGTTAAATTTAAATGATCATTATTCAGCCTTTGTTGAGAAAGCAATCGATCATCTAGCAAGTTTGCCTTATGTTGATGCAAAAAGAATAGCTCTTATGGGCGGTGATATAGGGGCAGCTTCTTGCCTTAGAGCCTGTATCTTGCAACCTAATAAGGTTAGAGCAATTATTTTAAACAGACCATTCGTGCACTCAATTTTCTCTGACAAGGAATATTTAGATTCCATGCCTTTGTGTCTAAGATCTTCATTTTGTAATCGACTAAACTTAGATGCAAGTAATTGGGATATTCTAACCCCACGATTTAAAATTTTCTCCTTAAAAGAGCAGGGCATTTTGTCTAACTCTAATCAGTGTACAGTCCCCACCTTGTTGTGTGCAATTAAGGACTCTTATGTTTCTAATGCAGATCTAGATTTGATGAAACATAATTTTAGAGATCTTACTGTGTACACCCATGAAAATGTAGGCTATGCATCTTTTGCTAAAGATGCAATATATAAAATCGTTTCCTTCTTAGAAGAGAAGTTAGGAATTTAGACAGATGTCTTCTTTAAAGAATAAAAGAATTGTTATCAAATTAGGCTCTAGCACTTTAACAAATGGCTCTAAAAATCTAGACAGAGCTCATATGCTAGAAATTGTAAGAACTGTGCATAAATTAAAAGAGCAAGGAGCTGAGGTTATCTTAGTATCCTCAGGTGCTATTGCCGCTGGTCGTGAATTTTTAAATCATGTTCAATTACCAAAGGAAGTGCGCTACAAGCAGATGTTAGCTTCCATTGGTCAAGTAAAACTTATTGAGCAGTGGGAATCTCTTTTTTCAATTTATGATTTAAAAGTAGGTCAAATTCTAATTACTAGAGCAGATCTTGATAATCGCGACCGCTACTTAAATGCTCGTGATACCTTATTTGCTTTATTAGAAATGGGAATTATCCCTATCATCAACGAGAATGATGCTGTTTGTGTTTCTGAAATTAAAGTTGGTGATAATGACAATTTAGCTGCTTTATCAGGCGTTTTAGTTGAAGCTGATTTAGTAATTTTATTAACCGATCAAAAAGGCTTGTACAGCTCAGATCCTAGAAAAGATCCTAATGCTAAGTTAATCTCAAAAGTTGAGAAAATTGATGAGCATATTATTGAAATTGCAGGTGGCTCTGGCACTAGCCTAGGAACAGGTGGTATGGCAACTAAGATTAAAGCTGCTAAAACTGCTACAGAAGCTGGTGTCAAAATGATCATTGCATCAGGTGAAAATCCATTAGCTATTTTAGATTTAGTTCAAGGAAAAGGTGTAGGTACCACTTTTGAGCCTTCTAAAACACCAATTCTTGCTCGTAAGTCCTGGATAAGTTCTGCAACCCGTGCAGCTGGCTCTTTAGTTTTAGATGAGGGTGCTGTAAAAGCCATCGTAAATAGAGGATCTTCATTACTGCCAAAGGGAATTGTAAAGGTAGAAAAAGAGTTTTTACGTGGCGCTACTGTGCAGTTAAAAGATCTTGAAGGAAAGGTAATTGCAAGAGGTCTTACCCGTTATTCTTCTGAAGAATTAAGCTTAATTATCAAGCACGATTCAAAAGATATTGAAAGCATTTTAGGTTTTTCTCATGGCGATGTTGCTGTTCATCGTGACGATTTAGTATTAGTGGATAAGTAAATGACAGATATTGTTGAATTAGCCAAGGCATGTAGACGTGCTTCTTATGATTTAGCTGTTTTAGAAACTTCTAAAAAGAATGCCGCTTTAAATAACATAGCAAAGGTGCTGCAAGAGCATAAGGATGAGATCTTTTCTGCTAATAAACTAGATGTACAACAAGCTTGTGATAATAAGTTAAATCAAGCCCTAGTAGATCGCTTAACCTTAAACGACAGCCGTTTTGCAGAAATGGTAGAAGGAGTTAAAAAGGTAGCTCTACTTGACGATCCTACCGACAGACTATATGACGGCAGAACTTTAGAAAATGGTCTTACTTTATACAAGAGATCTGTACCATTTGGCGTGGTAGGCGTAATTTACGAAGCTCGTCCTAACGTAACTGTAGATATTGCAGCTTTATGCTTAAAATCTGGTAATGCTTGTTTTTTACGTGGTGGTAAAGAAGCTATCAATACTAACAGAGTATTGCACAAGCTTATTTGCTCTGCTTTAAAGGACTTAAGTCTAGATGAGCACATGGTAACCTTTTTAGATGATACTAGTAGAGAGTATGTAGCTAAAATGCTTGCCTTAAACGAGTATATTGATGTGTTAATTCCTCGTGGTGGTGAAGCTCTACAAAGAATGTGTCAAAAAGAATCCTCAATCCCTGTAATTATAGGTGGTTTTGGTATTTCTCATATTTTTGTAGATGAGAGTGCTGATTTAAATCGTTGTGTGGATATCATCCTCAATGCAAAGACTCAAAAACCTTCAGCTTGTAACTCTTTAGATACTTTGTTGTTGCACGAAAAAATTGCTAAAAAGTTTATTGAGTTACTCACTCCTAAATTAAAGGAGAAGCAAGTTACTGTCTATGCTCATGGTGAGGCTTATGACTACTTTAAAGACTACCCATACTTACAAGAGGGCAAGAGTGAGGATTTAGATAGAGAGTTTTTATCTTTAGCTATGAATGTTAAAGTAATCGCTGATGTCTATGAAGCCGTAGAGCAGTTAAGATTGCACCATGCTTCTCACTCTGATGCAATATTAACCGACAGCGTTAAAAACGCTAAAATCTTTACCCATGCAGCAGGCTCAGCTTGTGTTTATGTAAATGCTTCTACTCGCTTTTCAGACGGTGGTCAATTTGGCTTAGGAGCTGAAGTTGCAATCTCTACTCAGAAACTTCACGCTCGCGGACCTATGGCTTTACAGGAGCTAACCACCTATCAATACGTGTGTGAAGGTGATTATTTGACTAGACGCTAAAGAGTTAACTTGTAAGTAAAAAGAAAGCTCTTAATGGAGTACACTCCACATAAGGAGCTTTCACTTTATACGTAATTCCTGATTGATCCAAAAAAACTCCTTTTGATTGAGTTAAACATATGAACTGTTTCTTCTCAATGTAATTGTATAAATTATTATACATTTTAAATAGATCATAATTTTGGTGTGCTTCCCTCCCTCCCGCCCTCTAGTTTAAATGATCTGTTTTGGCGTTTAAAGATTAGGTTTTTTGATGAATGTTTGGGTGTTCATTATAGTTTACAGTCATTGCTTGATCTATTTTGGAGCAGGTTTGGGGGATGTTTGTAAGTTGGGGGGGGGAGGGGTTCTTTTCTTACTGCCTTTTTTATCTGCTCGTTTGCTCTTCCTTTTACCTCTTCTTTACCCTTTGTTTACTTATGGTTCATGGATTGAACTATACGCATTCAACTAAATTCTTCGGAAAATTAACTGCTTGTCACAATTCTCTTTTTCACTACTTGTAATGCGTTTTTTTTTT
>JAEWPL010000019.1 GCA_023460615.1 Pseudomonadota bacterium
GTACAATATACGCACTTTTTAAAGGTCATTCCTTTGTGTTTTTTTCTTTAATGGAGCTTAGACTTAAACATGGAAGCACTCTTACGTCCAATCAAGCGCGCTTTAATCAGCGTATCAGATAAATCAGGTGTTGTAGAGTTTGCTAAAAAATTAGCAGATCGCAATGTAGAGATTTTATCTACTGGTGGCACCGCAAAACTTTTAGCTGAAAACGGCGTTAAAGTAATTGAAGTATCTGATTACACCAAATTCCCAGAGATGATGGATGGCAGAGTTAAGACTCTTCACCCTATGATCCACGGTGGTATCTTAGGTCGTCGTGGTATCGATGAAGAGGTTATGGCTGAGCACAACATCAAGCCAATTGACTTAGTTGTAGTAAATCTATATCCATTTGTTAAGACTGTAGCAGATCCTAACTGCCCACTTGAGAAGGCAATTGAGAACATCGATATCGGTGGTCCTACTATGGTTCGTGCAGCAGCTAAGAACAACCGCGATGTTGCTATCGTAGTTCGCGCTCAAGACTATGACCGTGTAATTAAAGAGATGGATGAAAACCAAGGATCTCTTACTTGGAATACCCGTTTTGATTTAGCAATTGCAGCTTTCGAGCACACCGCTGCTTACGACAGTGCTATTGCTAACTACTTTGGTACTAAGGTTCCTGATTACGGTATCACTGATGGTACTCAATCTACCCTACCACGTACCTTAAACTTAAACTTTGTAAAACTACAAAGCATGCGTTATGGTGAGAACCCTCATCAGAAGGCTGCTTTCTATGCCGATATCGATGCTCACGATTCAGGTATCTCTACAGCAGTTCAATTACAAGGTAAAGAATTATCTTACAACAACATCGCTGATACCGATGCTGCTATTGAGTGTGTACGTCAATTTGACGAGCCTTGCTGCGTAATCGTAAAACACGCAAACCCATGTGGTGTAGCTTTAGGTGAGAACTTAACTAAAGCTTATGAAGATGCTTTCAACTGTGATAGCGAATCAGCTTTCGGTGGCATCATTGCTTTCAACAAGGAATTAGACGGCGCTACTGCTAAGGCTATTATCGACAGACAATTCTGCGAAGTTATCGTAGCTCCTTCTGTATCTAAAGAAGCAATTGCTGAAGTTGCTCGTAAGAAGAACGTAAGATTATTACAAACTGGTCCATTAAATAAGGCTCAACCTCGCTATGACTTCAAGCGTGTAAACGGTGGTTTACTAGTTCAAGAAGCTGATCTTGAAGTGGTTAAGAAAGAAGATCTAAAAGTTGTAACTAAGAGAGTTCCAACTGAAGAGGAAATGGACGAGCTATTATTTGCTTGGAAAGTATGTAAGTTTACTAAGTCAAACGCTATTGTTTACACCAACCACAAGAAGACTTTAGGTATTGGTTGTGGTCAAACAAGCCGTGTATTCTCAGCTCGTATTGCTTGCTTACGTGCAGCTGATGCTAAGTTATCCCTAGAAGGTGCAGCACTAGCATCTGATGCTTTCTTCCCATTCCGCGATGGTGTTGATGCAGCAGCAGCTTCTGGCATTAAGTGCATCATTCAACCTGGTGGCTCAATTCGTGATCAGGAAGTTATCGATGCTGCTAACGAGCATGGCATTGCTATGGTATTTACCTCAATGCGTCACTTCCGTCACTAATTAAGAGGATCCTTTATGAAAGTATTAGTTATTGGTAATGGTGGTCGTGAGCACGCACTAGCTTGGCGTGCTGCTAAATCTCCTCTTGCTGATAAAGTATTTGTAGCACCTGGTAACCCAGGTACTGCAAAAGAGGACAAGATGGAAAACGTGAATATCTCTGTAAGTGATATTCAAGGTTTAGTAGACTTTGCTAAAAAAGAGCAAATCGGTCTTACCATCGTTGGTCCTGAAGCTCCACTAGTTGACGGTGTAGTTGATGCATTTGAAAAAGAAGGTTTAAAGATTTTTGGACCTTCAAAAGCAGGTGCTCAATTAGAAGGTTCTAAATCTTTTACTAAAGACTTCTTAAAGCGTCACAATATTCCAACAGCTGCTTATCAAGTATTTACTAAAACTGATGAAGCTGTAGCTTATATTGAAAAGATGGGCGCACCTATCGTAATTAAGGCTGATGGTCTTGCAGCTGGTAAAGGCGTAGTAGTTGCTATGACTTTACAAGAGGCTATTGATGCAGTTCACAACATGCTAGACGAGCATCAATTTGGTGATGCTTCAGCATCTGTTGTAGTTGAGGAGTTCATGGAAGGTGAGGAAGCATCCTTCATCGTTATGAGTGATACTGAAAATGCCCTTCCAATGGCAACCTCTCAAGATCATAAGCGTGTAGGCGATGGTGATACAGGTCCTAACACAGGTGGTATGGGCGCATACTCTCCTGCTCCTGTAGTAACCGATGAGGTTTATAAGAAAGTTATGGATAGAATCATCAATCCTACCTTAAAGGGTATGGCTTCTGATGGTATTCCTTACCGTGGCTTCTTATACGCAGGCTTAATGATTGATAAGAACGGTGATCCTCGTGTAGTTGAGTTCAACTGCCGTTTTGGTGATCCTGAAACTCAGCCAATCATGTTAAGAATGCAATCTGATCTTGTAGAGCTATGCTTAAAGGCATGTGAGAACGGTGGCTTAAAGGGTGTTGATATTAAATACGATCCACGTCCTGCTATCGGTATCGTGCTAGCAGCCCACAACTACCCAGCCTCTCCTCGTAAGGGCGATAAAATCACAGGTTTAGATATTCAAACTGACGATACTTTAAAAGTATTCCAAGCAGGTACTAAACAAGTTGGTGACGATATCGTAACTAACGGCGGTCGTGTACTTTGTGTGACAGCTTTAGGTGACGATGTTGCTCAAGCTCGTCAAAAGGCTTATGCCCACATCAACAATATTCATTTTGATGGCATGTTCTATCGTAAGGATATTGCTTGGCGTGCTCTTAACCGCAAGTAATAAGAGGAGTAAGTGGTGTTAGAAGAGGTTATCAATCAAACCATCCTTTTTATAGGAACTTTTACCGCCACTTTATTTGCTAGCGTCTCCGGAGGAGGCGCTGGTTTTATCCAGTTCCCACTTCTTATCCTATTAGGTCTTCCTTTTGGTACTGCCTTAGGTACCCACAAAGTTGCTGTGGTATTCTTAGGTATTGGTGCCATCAGTAAAAAGTTTAAAACTAAAAACTACTTTACTTTTGATAAAGGTGTAGCACTAGCTATGCTCCTTGTAGGTTGCCCAGCCGTAGTCTTAGGCTCTGTCATTATTCTTACAGTGCCAGCTAATATTGCCCAAATAGGTTTAGGCTTTATCATCATAGGTTTTGGTTGTTATTCTTTTATCAAAAAAGAATTTGGCTGTAACCGTATTGAAAACCGCTCGCTTACAAGAACTTTCCTAGGTTGTATCTGTCTTTTTGTGATTGGTTTATTCTCAGGCTCTCTGTCCTCAGGCGCAGGACTTTTTGCCACCATCGCTTTAATCGGTGTGTTTGGTTTGGATTTGAAAACTGCCATCATGCATACGATGATCTTTGTGGCAACTATTTGGAATGCAGTAGGAGCCTTTACCGTAGGCGCTTTAACCACAATTTGCTGGCAGTGGATCCCATGTATGATCATTGCAGCTTTCTCAGGCTCTTTTTTAGGTACTACCCTACTTGTAAATATGCCAGTTAAGAAAGTAAAAGTGATTTTCTCCTCAGTTGCAATCCTATCTGGCGTTATTCTAATTTGGGAAGGTTTTGCAGCAAATTAGTCTAGGCTCAAGCCAATATTACTAATCCCTTCATTTAAACCTAATTGCTTTAGCTTGTAAGTAAGCTCACTTGAGCGATTAGCGTTTTGTAATAACTCTAAAAGCTCCACCTGGAAATTTACCTCATTATCGACAGTTTCCATGTCACGAAGCTCTTCATCTGAGAATTCAGCGCCTAACTCCTGCTCTATTTTACGTACTACACCACTTAAGGAAGCACGGCTTGCCATCTCAGCTTCCTCACCTTCGTGCAAGATGATAGCCAAGATTGAGGCAGATAAACTAATGGTAGCATCAAGGGAGAATAAATCACCTACTGACAAATCATTCTTCTCGTCATCTAAAAGGTATGGTTCAAACTCATCCAAAGTCTTTTCTAAGTCTATTTCGTTAAACTTATCAGTGTGGAAGTTCCAAAGGGTATCTAAGGTCTTTTGATAGGCGTTTTTTCCACCTTTAACTTCATTGACCTCGCACCACAACGCATAATTTGGAAATTGTCTTTGAGCTAAAACTAAAGCAAATAAACTCTGACGCCAAGGGGAGAGTTTTTTTAACAATTGATAATATTTTTCGCCAAAAATCATGCGCAACCTCAAATTTTAGGAACTAAAACAGCATAAAAATGCAGATAAAAGAAGGTACTATTCGCATTATAGTGTATACTAAAAAACGAAAATAATACAATTTACTAAAAATAATTAAAGCCTTAACTACTGCAACTACAGTCTATGGAGTTTTGCTAAAGGAAGATATTTTTCTTTTGCAGGACTTTTTGCATTTAAAGCTAATGCTTTTATAGAGGTGTAGTTGTGAATAATAACGATAAAAGTAGTTATGGTAATAACTCAAACGATACAATGATTTTTGAAGACTACATTTCTAAAGAGGCCCTAGGTGTCATTCCTTTTAAAGGCCCTTTTTCAACTAAACACAGTAAAGCTATCTTAAGCACCTTTGTGTTAGCTTTATTACTATCTCTAGCTACAAGCTCCTTAACCACTAACACAGATTCTGAGGATTCAAACTCTAATCTATTAGCTGACAACGACACCCAATTAGTAGATGAGCAAGTTCCTTTAGCTCAAGCTTTTGGAATTCAGTCCTCTGCTGATTCATCAAATAAAGAGCAATTAGAAAACTACGACGATACTCTAGCTGATATAGATTTAGCTGATGCTGATGCGCAATTAGATTCTGAGGTTTCTGCCTTAGCTCAAAAAGTTGATAAAGACGAAACCGTAACCTCAGTAGGGGCAAAGTGGATCACAGAGTCTGTACAAAGTGGTGATAGCATTTCAAGCTTATTTAGTGACTTGAATATTCCTGCTTCTACCCTAGTTTCAATCCTCGATAGCCACAACGGTTCAAAAGCACTTATCAATAAACTAAACATCGGTGACAAGCTCTCTTTCTTAGTAGGTAGTAAAGGTGAGCTTTTAGTATTTATTAAACCAATTTCTAAAACTGAGCAACTTCGTTTTTATAAAGTAAACAATAAAGGTCAATACGAGTTCGTTCGTGAAAAACTAAATTCCTTTGCTATGGACGACGATGCTGCAAGTTTAGCTTTTGCTAAAGCAAGCACTCCTGTTAAAGCTATGGAAAATAGTAAGGCTGTAGCTTTAGCACAAACAGACTCTCCTCGGGAAGTTGCTGCCTCTGCTCGTGGTCGTTTAGTTTTAGCTACTATTGAAAAAGGTCAAACCTTCTCAGAGGCTGCTAATAAAGCAGGTATTACTTACGCTGAGATCAACAAAATTCTTCAGATGTTCAAAGGTAAGATTCAGTTCTCCCGTAATGTTCGTGCTGGCGACACTATGAGAGTGCTCTTCTCTGACTCTCACGGTAAGGGTAAGATCTTAGCTGTAGAATTTAATTTAGCACGTAGTGGTAAAGTAGCTTCCTACTTAAACCCAAGCGATGGTAAATACTATGATGAAAATGGTATGAACGCTACTAAAGCTTCTTTTGTACGTTTCCCATTCCATGCAAGAGTTCGTGTAACCTCACAATTTAACCCATCTCGTCTTCACCCTGTAACAGGTCGCGTAAGACCTCACAATGGCGTAGATTTTGGTTTACCTACAGGTACTATTATTCAAGCACCTGCTGATGGTATCGTGGATAAGGCAGCTTACTCACGTTCAGCAGGTTACTACGTAGTACTACGTCACTCAGGTGGCTTATCCACAGTTTACATGCACTTATCTAAGTTGTCAGTTAAAGCCGGTCAACGTGTACGTTTAGGTACTGCCATTGCAAGATCTGGTAACACCGGTATTTCAACAGGTCCTCATTTACACTATGAAATTCGTGTAAATGGTCTTCCTGTAAACCCAATGCGTATTAACTTAGATAACCGCAAAATTCAAATCAATCAAAAAGCTCGTCAAGCTTTCCAAGCTTCCGTAAAGCGTTACAAACGCGAGCTTTACCAACAAAACTTAATAGCAAAACTGTAAACAGTTACCGCCACAGTTGTGGCGGTTTTTCTTTTAGCTCCTAGTTTTTTGAGTTCTCTTTATTTTTCTTAAATTTTCCTCTAGGAATACCTCATGTTCGTGCAAAAATAAGCCAAATTCCTTATAATCTGTGTCTAGATTTATTTGGGATAATCTTTATGAAATTTACACAGAATAAAAATAAAAAATATCAACTTTCTTTACTTACGACAGCGATACTAAGTGCTTTGTGCATGCCAGCTCAAGCCTACTACAATTATGATATCAATGAAAATTTTACGATTAGAGTTTTAGAACCTTCTGATGGTGAAATTACAGATCCTGATGGCGAAAAACTACAATCAGGATTTGACTTAGACGACAATTATATAAAGGCTTTGCAAATAGGTTTTGGTTATTGGAATGATCTTTTAAAGAACAATATTAACAATAAAGCTTTAATTTTACTTTGTACAAAAGATGAAAATGATTCAAATGCAGGTGCCTCATCTGAAATTCTCAAGGATTTAACAGGTAATGATAAAAAGTGGAATACCTACACTGCACTTACAGCAACCATCTACCAACCAAAAGAGGCTCCTAAAGAATGGACTAATGATGATGCCTCAGCTTTTATCCAGATAGATAGAGATCAAACTTACAATGAGACTGCAGGTACTGACTGGCAATTTGATGTAATGACCAATTTGCCTGAATCTAAAGGTGGTAGCAACCTACCTACAACTTTAGTTCATGAGCTAGCTCATGCGTTTGGTCTATTAACTGACGTTGCAGCACCAAACACAACAGATAGTGGTTATGCTGTTTTAGAAAGCGCAGGCAAATTCTCAAATGGTCTTAGAGATATCTATGGCAATGCACTTGAAGTTGGACAGGATATTGTAGATAAAAATAACCACACTGAAGGTGATGGCAAGTTTGTTTTAGATAATACAGATGGAGCATATACTGGTCTTTATTTTACCGGCAAGTACACTCAAGAAGTTTTAAACGGAGCTTACATTGATTTACCAAGCAATGCAGATGTGGATTTACCTGCAGTACAAGGTATACCTGTAAATAGTTATGAAGGTGATGATGCTGATTTTTCACATCTTGAGCTTCAAAATGCTTTGATGAGCCATCAAAACTACAGAAATTGGAATATTCTCATGGAAGCTGAGCTTGCTGTAATGCAAGATTGTGGTCTTATTTTAGATAGAAGAAACATGTATGGCTACTCTATCTATAACTCAGGCACTGAAGACAACCGCAGAGTCTTTGTAAACAATAATCCATATTATGCTAGAACCGAGGATGGACAGTGGATTGAGAATACCTACAACAAATCCTCCTACGGTACAGGTCTTCATATCTATGGTAAATACAATGACGTATATCAGCAATCTGATTTACTAAGCGGTGGTCTCTATGGACTTGGTATCAGAGTTGACGGTCAATCAAATAACCTAAATATCCTAAAAGACTCAAAGGTAAGTGCTGACGGCTTTGGTGGTATTGGTGTACTTCTAGCTTATGGTAAAGATCATAATCTCACCGTTAATGGTACTGTAACTGCCACAGGCGCAGAAGGTACAGCCCTAAGGTTTGACTTTGGAGATAATACGCTTGGTAACTCTTTTGAGTATCGAGGTAGCTATATTAGAACTTCATCTCAAGGACAAACATATACTTATTATCTTGATTTACTAGATGAACTAAAAGGCTCTTTATTTGAGGATGTTTCTATTAGTGGTACTGTTTTAGGCTCAAAATACGCTATCTTAATTGGCGCAAATGCTCATGTGCAAAACATCAATTTCCTACAGGGAGCTAAAGTTTCAGGAACCATTGAATCAAAATGGGATCCAACCTCTAACTTAATTCAATACGGAGGAGATAGAGAGAATTTAATTACTAACTAAAACTTTGGTTATGCTAAAGACAGCTTTGGTAATGCTAACAAAAACGCCTCTGACAAAAACTTCTACCTAAGATACGACGGCGATATCAAAGGTGCTGACAGTTTTGTCTTAAACTTTGTAGGTGGCACAACATCTATCAATGGTAAGGTGGAAGCCTTATCTGCTAATGTTGAAGCTGGTGCAACACTAAAAGGTAATGCTACATATGATTTATACAATACCGCTGTTGGCTCAAAAACCTTTGGAGACTTTACTAATAGCGGTACTCTAGCCCCTGGTAACAGTATTGGCTCTATTACTATCGATGGCAACTATTATCAGACACCAACAGGTACTTTAGCTTTAGAATTTGACAATCATGGTAGAACCGATAGTTTTGAAATTTCAGGCGATGCAAACTTTGAGGGTAATCTTCGTATTGAGCCTACTATTGATTACTATCAAGGCAATGAGCAAAAGAGTTTTACTTTAGCTGATTTTATAACTGCAACTAATATTACAACAACTCCTGATTTCATAGCTTCAGCTGTAAATCCACATAAATTCTCCCCTACTCTAACTACTAAAGTAGTGGCTACAGGTACTGACTATAATAGTGCCTCTTACACTGTAAGTGTTTTAAGATCACCTTATGCTTATGCTCAATATAGCTATGATAAAAATACCTTTAGTATTGGCTCTGCTTTAGGAGCAGGAGCATCAACAGCTACTCTTGCAGCGGTAAGAAATCTTTATGCTACCTTAGACTTTTCTGATGTTGAAGGACGATTTATCTCAAGCGCCCTTACTAAATTAACTCCTAGTGCCTATGCAAATGCACTACAAGGCATTTTTGATTATCAGCACTTTGTAAACAATGAAACTACAAGCGACGCTAGACTTAATTTAGCCACCTTATCTGTAAATGAGGTTCAAGTTTATGCTAAACCTTATACCATTTTCTCTGATAGAGGTAATGGTTACGAAGGTTACTCTGAGGCTTTCGATATAGGTGCTATCTTTGGTGCTAATACTAAAACTGACAATGGTTCACTTTTAGGTGTGTACGCTTGTGCTAATAAGCGTTCTCAAGATAGCCACAACAGTGCAAGCCTAGACGGCACCAACGTTTATGGTGGTGTTAAAGGTTTATTTAACCTAACAGAGAATGGACTTTTTAAAGTCTTCTTCAACTCAAATTTAGGCTTTGACTATACAGAAGTTAAACGCAGTAATGCTTTAGGCTCTACTAAAGCAAATGTAAAGAGTTTACTTGCAGCAACTAATGTAGGCTTAAGCTATGACTTTGCTTTTGATAAAGTAACCTTAATTCCTCAAACTAATCTTGAGTATGCTTTAGTGCATACTACTAAGATTAAAGAGCATGGTGGTGCTACCGCTCAAAGCTTAGATGCTGATAACTTTAACTCTTTAAAACTTGGTTTAGGCTTAAACCTTTTAAGTAGTGATTTTAAGGTATCTGATGAAACTACCTTTAACTATTTATTCAGTGCAAACTATCGACAAGAATTGTTATCAAATCAAGGCACCTTTAACGGTAACTTTAGATATATCAACAATTCTGATTTTAACTATGAAGCCTCTTTCCTTGGCAAGAAGGTAGTTGATCTTAATGCTAATGCTATCTTTAACTTTACAAGTAATCAAAGATTAGCCTTTGCCTTAGGTACTAGCTGGTATCTTGAGGAAGGTCAAAACACCTTTGCAAAACTTGATTATAACTACAAGTTCTAAAAAGCTTTAAGTTTAGATTTACCGCCACTTTAAGTGGCGGTTTTACTTTTAAGCTTGAGCCTTCTCTTTTCGTGACTAAAAGCGCAAAATTGTACTAACACTTTAAATTACATACGAATTTTTGACCTTTAACACAACTTAGTACCTGTGATTGTGTTACTTTTAACTCATGAATTATTAAAAGTAAGGAGGCTACTATGTCATCATTAGAATTTGGTAAATCCTTCAATACTCAGTTACAAAATGTTGATGACAAGTACGGTTGGATCAATGACATGATCAAGGCTCGTCAAGAGCTAGTACTCTTGTACATGAAGATCTTAAATGTGTCTTTATCTAGAAGTTCAAACCAAAACGATGTGTGCTACCCATCCTATGAGGATGTAACCAACTTTTGTAATCACTTAATCGACTACCTCTCTCACGGTCACTTTGATTTGTATCCAAAAATCATCGAGTTAATTGAGAATGCTTCAGGTCGCTCTTTATCTATTGCAAACCGTTCTATGCCAAGAATTGAGCAGACTACAGAATACTTAATGCGTTTTACTGATAAGTATGCTGAAGATCTTGATGAGGATAAGATGAAGACTCTTCAGCAGGATCTTGCCTCCATCGGTAAATGCTTAGAGATGAGATTTAAAAACGAGGATAGACTAATTATCGCCTTGCGCCTTGTTCACACTATCGTGTCACAGGCTTAAGTTTTTATAAACTCTCTTTGCTTACAAAGAGAGTTTTTCTACACTAATGACAATAAATCTGTAACTCTCTTTACAGGAATTACTTGTACATTTTCAAGCTTGCTTCTTGGGGCATTATCAAAAGGTACAATAATACGCACAAAGCCTTGCTTTACCGCCTCTAAAATACGCTCTTG